>JAGDBH010000270.1 GCA_017959135.1 Succinivibrio sp.
ATTCTTGGTGGCATGTTTTTATGCCTAGTAATTCTGCTTATAGCAAGACGTCTTCTTGTATTCAGTTTTGTAAAGGATCAGTATTTTCAGCTTTCTTTAAGCGAACAGTTTAATTTCTGGTTTTTATCCTTAAGATTTGATCTTAAGGTTGTGGCTATTGCATACGCTTTACCTTTACTGATTGCCTTTGCCACATTCATCAACAAATCATTTGTTTTTTTTAAAGGCTTCATAAAGTACTACAACACTTTAATCGTATATGTAGCTTTAATTTTCAGCATTGTTAACTATTTTTATTTCAAGACATACGACAAATCAATCGATACCTTTATCTTTGCGATCTCAAAAGAAGATCCTCTTGCTGTAATTAAGACTGTAATCAATGATTATCCTGTTGGTATCGGTGCAGTTGGTCTTTTATTATTCTTTTTCATTTATAAATATTCAGCAGCCATTATCTTCAATAAACTTGAGGATAAAGTGTATGTTCCTGACAGCAGAAAAAAAACAGTTATAGGAATGATTGTTCTTATTCTGGTATTTTTCGGTCTGATAAGAGGCTCTTTTGGAACCTTCCCATTAAGACAGTTAAATGCACAGGTAACAGATAAACCAGGAATTAATTACTGTCTGCCAAACGGACCTTTAGCATTTTACTGGGCTTACAAGTGGGAAAAGATTTCTATGAAAGTCCCTACAGTTAAGCCATCCGAGATTCTGAAAACATATGAAGAGTTAGGAATTCAGATTGAAGGCGATACTGTTTCAGAGCTTTTTAAGCCTCTGGCTAAACGTACAGATAAAAATGAGTTCCTAGAGCAGAATCGTCCAGATATTGTTTTCAATGTCATGGAAAGCATGAGCACCCATATGATGACTTTCGATAATGAGAAAGACAGAGATTTAATGGGTGAACTGCGTAAGCATTTCAAGTCAGATTTTGTATTTAAGAATTTCGTATCAGAAGGAGATGGAACCTCTGACAGTTTAACCAGAATGCTGGTAGCATCTCCTGATTTAAATCTTTCTACCTCTGTATACTCAGGCAAAGATTATATCTGTAACATAGCAAAGCTGTTCAATGAAGCTGGTTATGAAACTATCTTTGTAACAGCATCAACTGCATCATGGAGAAATTACGACAATTTCCTAAGACAGTTAAAATTCAGCAGAGTTATTGAAAGAACTCAGGTTTTAAAGGATTTCCCAAATGCAACCTCAGGAGCATGGGGAATTGATGACGAGTATCTGTTCAAAGAAACTTACAAGATTCTAAAGGAAAAGCATGATAAGCCACGCTTTATCATGACTTTATCCATAACCAATCACCCTCCATTCAGATTACCTTCTGATGTAGAGGTTCAGCAGGTTAAACTTCCAGAGGATATTCTTGCAAGATTCCCTTACGAAGATACAGAGACTATCTTTGCAACATTCAGATATGCAAATGATCAGCTGGGACGTTTTATAGACCAGATCAAGACTGATGATGAGCTGAAGAATAGAACCTTTATCGCAGCAACAGGTGATCACAATATGAGAGGTATTGGTTACTCAGACCATCCAACCGAGCTTGTATTCGGTCATGAGGTTCCTTTCTATCTTTATATGCCTCAGCAGTATATTGATAACACCAGTGTTAAATTTGACAAGGAACGTCTGGGTTCACAGAAGGATATTATTACTACTATTGTTTCTCACGCTCTGTCAGATAAAGAGTTCCATTCATTCGGATGTGACCTTTTATCAGATGATAAATGTAATTTCCCATTTGCATTCAATGGAATCGTAGCAGTTTCATATGACAAGACACATGCCTGCGATATCAGCAATGTTTCTAAACCAGTTTCATATGATTTTACTCAAATGGAAAACTTACTTGTTGATTCAAAGCCAAGTAACAGAAACTGTATAAAAGAAGCGGCAATGAAGAAACTTGAAAGCCAGCTTTATTACCTGCAGGCCAACAAGTCAGACAAAGATGATTTTGATAAATTAAAGATTAACTAGAGTGCAGAATACCGTTATTGAAATAACGGTATTTTTTTTACTTTGAAAGGATTTCTTCTATTCCACGAATCATGATGTGAATGATCATGGTGTGAACTTCCTGAATTCTATCAGCATAACCAAAGTGGGGAACAATAATAGGAAGATCACAGAGATCCTTTAACTTTCCTCCATCCTTACCAAGAAGAACAATTGATTTTAAGCCCTTTTCCTTGCAAACTCTGCAGGCTTCGATGATATTCTTTGAATTACCTGAGGTAGAGATTCCTAAAAATACATCCCCTTTAAAGCCCATTCCTTCAAGGAATCTTGAAAAAATATAGTCATAGCCATAATCATTGCCTACGCATGAAATATGGCTAGGATCGCAGATTGCGATTGCAGGATAAGCAGGACGATCATTTCTATATCTTCCAGTTAATTCCTCAGCAAAATGCATTGCATCACACATACTGCCACCGTTACCGGCTGAGATAATTTTTCCATTATTCTTAATTGAATCAGTCATCATATAAATAGCCTTTTCGATGACCTCTCTGGTATCTTTCTGTTCTATAAAGTCATTAAGAACTTTCTGCTCTTCTCGTAAATCATCGAGTACGTCAAAAGATAACATTCATTCTCCTATTTTTTACGACCTAAAACTCTATCAAGCCAAGCTTCCTGTGCAGCATTGTCTTTATTTTTAAACTCTTGTAAGACTTCTCTCTGCTGCGGAGTCAGAATCTTTTCAAGCATCTGTTTTTTCTGATCAGATAATCTCTTTTTAAAATCAGACTTCTTCTCATCTTCACCTTTTACAAGAAGCTCCATGTCAAAATCATCCGACCAGTCACTTCCTGCTATTGAAGGCTGACCTTCCTCTCCTTTTCTAATCATATGAGATTGAGCAAGGCTCAGCATTTTCTCCATATGAACAGTATGACACTCTTCACTTAGTGGCATAACAGGAAGTTTAATACCCTCAGGTCTTATCCATTTTTCATTAGTAATAACTCTTTCTTCAGAAAAATTCAAAGAAGCCTGACCACCTGTCATGGCCAGATATACTTCAGCTAAGATCTGAGCATCAAGCAACGCTCCGTGGAGAGTACGTGAAGATCTGTCTACTTCGTAAATGTTACATAGGTTATCCAAATTAACCTGATGTCCAGGACATAATTTCATGGCTAGAGAGACAGTATCGACAACCTTAGCCATCTCACTGGTCTTCTCATTAAGTCCCATTAACATCCATTCTTTATCCATAAAGCCAACGTCGAACTTGGCGTTATGAATCAGAAGTTCAGATCCGCGTATGAAATCAATCAGTTCATGTGCAACTTCTTCAAACTTTGGCTTATCTGCCAGGAACTCATCAGAAATTCCATGCACTCTAAATGCTTCATCGTCAACATGTCTTCCTGGATTAACGTAAAGCTGAAGGTTTCTACCTGTAATCTTACGGTCAATAATCTCAACACAGCCTACTTCAATAATTCTGTGCTCGCCAGGTGTACCGTCGTCAGATTTACCGGTTGTTTCTGTATCAAGTGCAACTTGTCTTTTCAAAATATGCTCTCCAATTTCTCCCCCCATTTTAGCAAAAATTGTTTTAAAGAATATGAGATATCTATCTACTGTTATAGTCTTTCAATATAACAAAATTCACTTTTTTGTTATTTTTATGTAAAAAATATCCATAAATCAGCTTTGATTATCTTTTCATATCTTAGATAATACTTAGAATTACGATTAAATAAGAATATTCCTATTAGTTAGATATAACTAACTAATTACACCTCAAAAAAGCTCAATTTAGAGCCATTTTTGTGACAAGGTGCAAAGTTTTTTATACTAAGTGTTAGCTAATTTTAATCGGTTAATATACATTTGAGGAGCTACAAAATATAAAGAGCTCCTTTTTTGGTAAAATCTCTTCACCAGAATAAAAATATAAATTTTTAGTATTGTTTTTATTCGTGATGAGCACTTTTTATAACTATCATGTTGATTTGTAATGATTATTTATTTACAGTTTTTTATGATATAATAAAAGTGTGAATTTCATGAGATATTGTTTACCAGACAATATCAAATAAGGAGAAGGTTGACCTTCTTTAATAAATAATAATGAGTGTTATGAAAGAGGTATTAATCTTCACCGACGGTTCTTGTTTAGGAAATCCTGGTCCTGGTGGCTACGGAGTTATTCTTAAATATAAAGAACATGTAAGAGAATTCGCCCAAGGCTTTATCCAGACGACTAACAATCGAATGGAACTTATGGCTGTCATTAAAGGGCTTTCATCTCTTAAAGAGCCATGTAAAGTTATTATTACAACAGATAGTCAGTACGTTAAAAACGGAATGACCTCATGGCTTGCAGGCTGGAAAAAAAATAATTGGATTTCCAGTACAAAAGCACCCGTAAAGAACAAAGATTTATGGCAAAAGCTTGATCAGGAATGTTCAAGACACTCCATTACATTTAAATGGGTTAAAGGACATGCTGGTCACACAGAAAACGAGCGTTGCGATGAACTTGCTAGAGGTGCTGCCGCAGGAGATAACAAAATCCTTGATGAAGGTTTTTGCTCCTAATTATCATAATTAACAACCGGTCCTTAGGACCAAGTTAGGAAGGATGATTAGAAAAACATTATATCTGTGCTTTGGTATTGTGGTAGCTGCATTTGTTTCCTTAAATGCATGCTCATCAAACATGACTGCCAATGCTCAGGAAAACGATAATGAGCAAAATGAATTAGAATTAAAGAGACTACACGAGCAAAAGTCTGTATGGGAATCTGATCTAGCCGACAAATCCCGTTTTACTTTAAATCTTAAATTAAATGCTCAGGAAAGATCATTAGCACGAAGTCATGCTAGATCTGTTACGACTAATTTAAAGAAGAATAATTTCTATGTACATTACCTTTTAACAAAGTTAAAAGAAGCTAATATACCTCTGGAAATGGCTGCTATTCCTCTTGTTGAGAGCGGACTTAATCCACACGTTCACAACAAAGGAGCTCATGGAGCTTGGCAGTACGTAAGATCTACTGGCTATTCACTAGGTCTTAGAAGATCTCGTGGCTATGATGGTATCTATGATTTCTTTGCCTCTACAGATGCAGGTGTGAAGTACCTGAATAGACTTTACAGTGATCTTGGAGACTGGCAGCTTGTTGTACTTGCCTACAATCAGGGTGAGTACGGAGTAAAAAGAGCAATTTCAAATGCTCAGAGAAAAGGAATTGCCCAACCTACTGCTGACGACATTGTTGTTTCAAGAACAGCAAGAACTTATCTGACAAGATTCAAGGCATATTCTGATATTCTGAAGAATCCTCAGGATTATGGGGTAACTTTACCAAATATCAAGAATAGAACTCCTTTCAGAAAAGTTGAGGTTGCAGGAAAGGTAAACTCTTTACATGAGGCTGCAAGACTGTCTGGTGCTTCATTAGATATTCTGAAAAAGTTGAATTCAGGATATACCTCAGACAGGATCGATCCTTCAAGAGGATTGCTTGTACCTATTGAGCATGCTGATGAGTTTGAAAAGGCTATATATGGAAGATCTGCAGCGAAATACACTGAAGACATTCCATTGAAAATAAAAAATTAGTTAAGAAAAAGGCTAACGTTCTAGATCGTTAGCCTTTTTTTAGAGAAATATATAAGGTACTAGGCTCCTAGACTCTTGAGCATCTCTAAAAATTCCTCTTCATAAATTACTCTAATTCCCAATTCATTTGCCTTAACAAGCTTTGAACCAGGCTCAGCACCACAAACTACAGCACTTGTCTTCTTAGATACAGAACCTGAAACTTTACCACCTAACTCCAGAAGTTTTGCTTTGGCGGTATTTCTATCCATAGCATCAAGAGTTCCTGTAATAACAAATGTCTGTCCATTAAGAGGAAGAGAAGAAGGATCTATCTCAGACTGCTGAGGCAGAGGAGTAATCTCTATACCTGCGCTGAATAAATCTCCCTTGGTAACAAGCTGACTTATTATGGATAAGTTATGTTTGTCTGAAAAGAAATCAACAATATGTTTAGCAACTACTGGTCCAATATCAGGAAGAGTTAAAAGATTTTCATATGTAGCTTTAATCAGATCATCAATTC
>JAGDBH010000271.1 GCA_017959135.1 Succinivibrio sp.
AACAGGTAACGCTTACAACAATATCGCAGAATCTCAGATCGACTCTCTAGTTGTTTCTGATTCAATTCCTGCATCAGATAAGTTCCTGAAACTTAAGAATTTCAGAGAATTAAGCTTAGCATCAATGCTGGCAGAGGCAATTCGCAGAATCAATAACGAAGAGTCTATTTCAGCAATGTTCGAAAAGAACTAGTTATTTTAAAGGGAGCTATACCAGCTCCCTATTCATTTCTAAACTAACCTATCTTTTTCTACTCTGTTTCAGTCTGACTTGGGATAATATCCAAAGATTTAACAACAGCATCTGCCCAGATATAAGACTGAGAGATGTAACCGTAAATCTTATCCTTATAAAGCTCGATACCTTCATCATAAGCTAGCGCAAGAGCATCAGCAATTCTGTGTTCAAATAGAAGAGAAAGAGTTCTAATAATCTTACCTAACAGCTCTCCTCCATTTTCCTTATAGCAGGAAGAAACTGCATCTAGTGGAAATTCTGAGAATGTTGCTTTTTCGGTATCATGAAGAAAAACATGACAGTATTTCATAAAACCAGACATAAAAGCCTGAGGAGCAGATATATCGTCACAAAGTTCCTGAGCCATTAAATCCACTATTTTTCCAAATATCAGAGCCTGAATAAATGGTTCATAGTTAAGTTTCTGAACATCAAAAGCCAGCTTTTTGGAATCATTTATCTTCTTGGTGGTTAAAGTATAAAGATTAAAAGCAACTGAAATTACTAAAAAATTTCGTAAATCATTCTGAGTTAAAGACTGATTCTCTGAATTCTTCAGATTCTTTCCTCTAAGAGTCAGAGATGTTAGAGCACGAGAACCCATCATCTTTTTCATGGCTGTTCCCATTAGAGGGTACTGAGCAACGATTTCACCAACCTCTTTAATGTCATAAAAAGAGGAGTATAACTGAGCAAACAGACGTAGCATGTCATGCTGCCATTTAGGTCTTACACCTTCATATTTAATGAATTCGTTCTGAACAAGACCAAGGACGCAGTCAAACTTTTTAGCCTCAGCACTGGTGAAATTAAAGATTGAGCAGGACTCCTTGTAACCTATAGTCTGAAGATCAGGATTATGTTTCTTTATTCCCTGAATAATATCGGCAAACTCAGAATACTTGGAAACATCAACAAGAACATAGTCAATGCAGTTTAAAAAAGCCTTGTTTGAAGGCAGTTCTCCCATAGCATCAACACGAACAGCAAACTTCATTCCCTGATTATAAAGGCGAAGCATACTATCCTTATACTCTTCGGTTAAGTCTATAGAATTCTCAAGCCACATGATAACTGTTCTAGGATCATATTTGCGGGCCTGTTTAACCCATAAGGAACAAGGAACTGAAGGGATCATAATCCTTTCGTGAGCCCCTTTTAGTACCTTCATATTGGTAACAGTTAATACTTCTCGCAGTAAACTTTGTACGTTTTCTTTTCTGCAGAAACCAAAATCAAAAGTATTACCGGCTGATAATTCCAGGCAGTAAAACTGAGTGTTACCTAAAAAATTCTGTACAGCTAGACGGTCAAAGACCTTACACTGTAAAGAAGGTGAATCTATATCCATTTTTCAGTTATCGCACTCCAGCTATCAGTCATACGCTTTTCTATTTATCGTTTAATTTTTTTAATAACTTCTGGTGAATTCCGTTAAATCCGCCATTACTCATTACAAGAATAGTAGAACTTGTATCGCATGTATCAACGATACTATCCAACATTTGGTCGAAGTCGGAATAAACATAAAGAGGCTTAGAAGACTGTTTTTCTAATTCCTTTACATCCCATTTTACAGAATCATTGGCATAAACAAAAATTTCATCAGCAGATTCGAACGAATTTGCCAGAAGTTCATGATTTGCACCAAGTTTCATTGAATTAGATCTTGGCTCAAATACAGCAACAAGCTTTCTATCATTTCCTATCTTTGCACGAAGACCTTCTAAAGTTAAGCGAATAGCGGTTGGGTGGTGAGCAAAATCATCATAGACTTCAACACCATTTACAACTCCCTTTAGTTCCATTCTTCGCTTTGGAAGTTTAAAGGTTTGAAGTGCAGCTGCAGCATCCTTAATGGAAATACCGGCATATGATGCAGCCTTTATAGCCATAAGACTGTTATTAACGTTATAAATACCAGTACAGTCGTATTTAACAGTTGAAACTAATGAAGCTCCGTCATAAATCTCAAATTCAGAGCCGTCAGCTTTTAACAGTTTTGCATGTAAACCCGATTCTTCACCAACAACATATCTGTTTGACCAGCACCCCATCTCCATAACCTCATTAAGATTATTGTCATTATTAGGCATAACGATTAAACCTTCACTTGGGATAGTTCTTATCAGATGATGGAACTGTTTCTGAATATCTTTAACTGAATCAAAAATATCAGCATGGTCATATTCAAGGTTGTTCATGATCAGACAGGATGGATGATAGTGAACGAACTTTGATCTCTTATCAAAGAATGCACAGTCATATTCGTCTGCTTCAATTACAAAATACTCTGAATCCGAATTTCTTGCTGAAATACCAAAGTTTTCTGGAATACCTCCAATTAAAAAGCCAGGATTCTTTCCGTTAGCCTGTAATATCCATGCCAGCATAGATGAGGTAGTAGTCTTACCGTGGGTTCCTGCTACAGCGAGAACCTTCTTTTTTAGAAGATAATGCTCTTCTAACCACTGAGGACCAGAGACAAAAGGAATTCTTTCATTTAAAAGCTTTTCAACAATCGGCATTCCACGTCTCATAACATTTCCAACCACAACAAGATCTGGTTTGGAATCCAGCTGGGAAACATCAAAGCCTTCAATAAGTTCTATTCCAGCAGCTTTCAATTCATCTGACATTGGAGGGTAAACATTCAGGTCAGAACCTGTAACCTTGAATCCAGACTGCTTGGCAATCATAGC
>JAGDBH010000272.1 GCA_017959135.1 Succinivibrio sp.
AGTAATTTTACCTTACGAATAATATCACGCCACTGTTCTGCACTGACTCTTCCTGCTGCAAGGTCTTTTCCAGACACTCTTCCAAAAGATGAAATCAGACGCATTGCAATTTCATTTGCAGGCATTTCAAGAGAAAACACCAGAGCAGGCCTGTGTTCATCAACATTCATTGCAATGTTGGAAACAATGTTCATTGCAAAGGAAGTTTTACCGACACCTGGACGTGCTGCAATAATATTGAAAGTACCTGGTCTAAATCCCTGAGTAATCTCATCAAGTTCAGTGAAGCCTGATGCTACACCATTCATTTTCTTGCCGAGATCAACGTCATCATGGATCTTCTTGATAAGGTTGAGGGCAACTGTTGTCATAGGAACAGGACCTTCATCAACAGCAGTATTTGACTCGGCAAGTTTAAAAATCAGACCCTGAGCCTCATCGTAGATCTCATCCACGGTAAGACCATTAGGGCTATAACAGATTTTTTCGATATGCTCTGAAACTTTGATCAGACGACGACGTCTTGAAGTATCTCGGATGATCTTCGCATATTCAGTAACAGCTGCACTAGGACCGGTTAATTCGGTAAGACCTGCAATATAAACCATTCCACCTGCATCTGAAAGTTTACCTTTTCTCTCTAATTCCGCGCAGAGAACAGTGACATTAAAATCATCAGAGGTAGCAGCTCTTGAAAGAATTTCCTCGTATACAACCTGATTTTTTGAACTAGAAAATTCAGAAACCTCAAGCATACCAACAGTTTCACGAACTTTTTCAAGTAATGAGCCGTCCAAAATGATTGAGCCAAGAAAATTGTGCTCTGCCTCAATATTTTTAGGAGGTTCCTTGTATACAGAAAGCTCGTCCTGAGAGTTATTCTTTGCCATTACAATTCCAATTTTAAATTGAATATATTAGATATAAGATATGTTTTCTACTGATCGAATATTTTAAGGCAAAATTAAAAACAGTTGGAAACTTTATTTGGAAAATGAGAAAGAGGAAGTGGCGCACTTGAAGGGATTCGAACCCCTGACCGATCGGTTCGTAGCCGATTACTCTATCCAGCTGAGCTACAAGTGCAACCAAAAGTGTTACTTACGTCGCAAAATTATATCACCAGATTTTGATTTTGCAAGAAGAAATTTATTTCTTTTTTTAAACCTAATCTGAGTGGCGGATAGAGAGGGATTCGAACCCTCGATACAACCTTTATAGTCGTATGCTCCCTTAGCAGGGGAGTACCTTCAGCCTCTCGGTCATCTATCCGCTGAAATTAAGCGAGACATAGTATCTGATTTTTGACTATCAATGTCAAGAGTTTTTTTACGGCTCTAGGCATTGATAGTACTTAAGTGGCTTATTTATGGCTTTTATCTGGAGTATTTTCTTTTTGAGAAACACGCTTGATTTCAACCTCCTTTGGAGCCTCAATTCCAAGACGTACTTTCCCAGATTTTACTTCCAGAATATTAATAGTAATACCACTACTAAGTACGAGCTTTTCTCCTGCTTTTTGTGATACTACTAACATGTTAGACTAAATTCTCTCTGAAACAATGTGTTCAACTGAGGATAAAGCCTTATCCAGGCCTTCTGGATTTGTACCACCAGCCTGAGCCATATCAGGACGACCGCCGCCCTTACCACCTACATATGCAGCAACTTCCTTAATAAGATCTCCAGCTTTAATCTTGGAGATTAGATCCTTAGAAACAGCTGCAATTAAACTTACCTTACCATCCTCTGATACAGAACCTAAAACGATAATGTAAGTCTGCATTCTGCATTTTAGATTATCAATGGCAACTCTAAGTTCCTTAGCACCATAGTTATCAATCTTAGAGCAGATTACAGGAACGCCCTTAACATCATGAGCTTTCTCAACAAGAGAGGCACTCTCTAGAGCAACAATTTTCTCTTTCAGAATCTCGTTTTCCTTTTCTAAAGATTTTGCATGCTCAAGCATCTGTTCTGCCTTATCAGCAATATTTGAGCTTCCACCAACCTTTAGAAGTGATCTTGCGGCGCCAACCTCAGCAAATACCTCATCAAGATATTCAACAGCTGACTTACCAACCAGAGCCTCGATACGACGGATTCCTGAAGCGATTGACTCATCAGAAAGAAGAACAAAGGCACCAAGGTCGCCTGTCATTGCAGTATGGGTACCACCACAAAGTTCCTTGGAGAAATCGCCCATTGATACTACACGGACATTCTCTTCGTATTTTTCATCGAATAGAGCAATAGCACCGGACTTCTTAGCAGAATCAAGATCCATACACTCAGTCTTAACAGGAATGTTAGCCTGAATCTGTTCATTAACAAGATCTGCTACAGCCTTACGCTCAGCAAGTGTAAGAGGTTTTGAGTGTGAGTAGTCAAAACGCAGACGATCATTTGCCACGTATGAACCCTTCTGAGCAACACTCTCACCAACAACAATTCTTAAAGCAGAATCTAGAAGATGAGTTGCAGAGTGGTGACGTGCAATATCAGCACGGTTAACAGCATCAACCTTTGCCTGAACAGCTGCATTCTTATCGAACTGACCAATATCAACACGGCCGATATGAATGGTTGCTTTAGCAACATGCTTAGTGTCTTCAACAATAAAGCGAGAATTTTCACCAATTGTGATAATGCCCTTATCGCCTACCTGACCACCCATTTCACCGTAGAAAGGAGTCTTATCAAGAACAATTACAGCATTCTCATCAGTTGAAATGGAATCAACTTCCTGTCCATCTTTAAAGATATGAGTAATCTTAGACTCTGATTCAAGGCCATCATAGCCAGTGAATATGGTGTTCTCAGTAATCTTTAATTCCTTGTTGTAATCGATACCGAAGGTTGAAGCTGACTTTGCTCTGGCCTTCTGCTCAGCCATACACTTGTCAAAACCATCCATATCAACAACATAACCACGGTCTCTTACAACATCATTGGTTAAATCTGCAGGGAAACCATATGTATCATATAGTTTGAATGCAACATCACCAGGAACAGTCTTGCTGTCACCAAGCTTGGTTAACTCGTTTTCTAAAAGAGCCAGACCACGATCTAGAGTATTTAGGAACTGCTCTTCTTCCTTCTTTAAGGTTCTCTCAATCAGAGCCTGCTGAGCAACTAGCTCAGGGTAAGCCTTACCCATTAACTCAACAAGTTTTGAAACAATCTTATAGAAGAATACTTCCTTAGCACCTAACAGACGTCCATGACGAACAGCTCTACGAATAATACGACGTAGAACATAGCCACGACCTTCATTTGATGGAAGAACACCATCAGCGATCAGGAATGAACATGAACGAATATGATCTGCAATAACTCTTAGAGATTTATCTGTTAAATCACTTACGCCTAAGATAGAAGCTACAGTCTTTTCAAGTTCAACAAATAAATCAATTTCATAATTTGAGTGAACGCCCTGCAGAACAGCTGCAATACGCTCTAGTCCCAAACCATTATCAATCATTGGCTTTGCAAGCTTTTCAAAAGTACCGTCAATCTTGCGGTTATACTGCATGAACACAATATTCCAGATTTCAATGAATCTGTCACCGTCTTCATCAGGAGATCCTGGAGGGCCACCCTGAACATCTTCACCATGATCATAGAAAATTTCTGAACATGGACCGCATGGACCGGTATCGCCCATCTGCCAGAAGTTGTCTGACTCATATAGTCCGCCCTTATTGTCGCCAATGCGAACAATCTTATTCTCTGGAATGCCGACTATATCTTTCCAAATGTTATATGCTTCGTCATCCTTATCATATACAGTTACCATCAGAGACTCTTTTGGCAGCTTGTAAACTTCGGTTAACAAAGTCCATGCAAAGGTAATTGCTTCTTTCTTAAAGTAATCGCCAAAGCTGAAATTACCCAGCATTTCAAAAAAGGTGTGGTGACGTGCGGTATATCCGACATTGTCTAAGTCGTTCTGTTTGCCGCCTGCACGTACGCATTTCTGTGCGGTAGTAGCACGAACGTAATCGCGCTTCTCTTTACCTAGGTATATATCCTTGAACTGATTCATACCTGCGTTGGTGAATAGCAAGGTAGGATCATTGTATGGAACAAGTGAACTAGAACGAACAATTGTATGTCCGTGCTCTTCAAAGAATTTCAAATACGCATCACGTATTTGATCAGTTGTCATGTACATTTATTTTGGATCCTAAAAATATAATTTCAAACAGAGATGAATTATACATGGTTTTGAGGCACAGATCGCATCACTTTATAGATTAGGAGGTAAAAATTAGTCAGATTAAGGAAGGATATTTTATTTTTTCTTTAAAATTCAAAAGATGAACCAAGGTACTCTTCCAAAGCTTCAATACATACAGAATTAGAAAATCCCCTTCTTGATAGACTTGCAAGAATTTTCTGTTTATCCTCGTATGAAACTGTATCAGAATTAGATATTTTCTTTGAAAGAAAAGTAATTGCGACCGCTTTCCAGTCTGTTTCCATGACCAGACTATCGTATAAAGAAGATGTTATTCCCTTCTTTTTGGCTTCAATAACGAATTTTAAGGGACCATAATTCTGGCTGATAATATGACGGTGAAGCATTTCAATATATCTTTTTTCTGAAAGCCAGTCATTTTCAACACATTTCTTTACTGCTGATTTAGCTGCATCTGCCGTATATTTTAGACAAAGCTTCTGATAAAGCTCCAGTTTTGAATACTCTCTGCGCGATAGAAAACGCAACGCCGCATTGGTTGCCAATGCAGCGTCAGATTCCTTTGCTTTCTTTTTTAAAAAAGAAGAGTTATTCACAATAGTAGTTATCCTACAGATCTTCAGGAATTGGAGTAATCAGATCTTCTTCTGAAACCTCATCATCCAGAGCATCCATTGCAGAAGGCTGCTCTTCAGCACCGATTGAAGCTGTATCACCGTAGTCATTATTATTCTTGTAGAACTCTCTGATCTTTGCTTCAATTTCATCTGCAACCTGAGGATTCTCATCAAGGTATTTCATGCAGTTGACCTTACCCTGACCAATCTTTGCGCCATTGTATGAGAACCAGGCTCCAGTCTTATTGATAATCTTGGCATTAACACCTAAATCAATAAGTTCTCCGTTCTTGGCAATTCCGTAATTGAACAGGATCTGGAATACAGCGGTCTTGAATGGAGGGGCAACCTTATTCTTTACAACCTTAACCTTTGTCTCATTACCGATTGCTTCTTCCTTATCCTTGAGTACATTTGATTTTCTGATATCAAGTCTTACTGAAGCATAATATTTAAGAGCATTACCGCCGGTTGTTGTTTCTGGATTTCCAAACATTACACCGATCTTCATTCTCAGCTGGTTAATAAATACAACCATGCAGTTAGCCTGCTTTACAATACCAGTCAGCTTTCTTAAAGCCTGAGACATCAGACGTGCCTGAAGGCCTACATGGTTATCGCCCATTTCACCTTCAATTTCTGCCTTTGGAACTAGCGCTGCAACAGAATCGATAACAACAACATCAACACCGCCGGAACGAACTAGAGTCTCACAGATCTCCAGAGCCTGTTCACCAGTATCAGGCTGGGAAATAAACACAGCTTAACCCTTTACACCAAGTCTCTTTGCATAAATTGGATCTAAAGCATGTTCAGCATCGATAAATGCACAGACCTTGCATTTCTTCTGAGCCTGAGCTATCATTTCCAGGGTTAAAG
>JAGDBH010000273.1 GCA_017959135.1 Succinivibrio sp.
AGAAGAACAAACTGAACTTCAGTTCTGTTGACATCATCTACACCAAGCATATTCAGTAAGTGAGGAATATCCTCCTCTTTAGCTCCGATTTCCTCAAATGACAGAGGCATTCCGATTGAATGCAGGAACTTTCTGAAGGCTCTAATGCCCTCTCGAGCTGTTGATGAAGGATCATCAAAATCCATGGAGATGCCGAAGACGCGGACAGCAAACTGAGCAAATCTCATGACATCGTGTTTGTAAACATAATCCATCCAGGCTGGGAAAATCACAGCAAGACCTGCTCCATGAGCCACATCGTACAGAGCAGAAAGCTGATGCTCGATATGATGGCTTGCCCAGTCCTGAACTCTGTCTACACCACATATATTGTTATGTGCAAGTGAACCTGCCCACATGATATTTGAACGGGCATCGTAATTTGTTGGATCGTCAATGGCAATAGGTGCATTTTCAATAATGGACTTTAAAAGTCCCTCACACATGTAATCTGTAACACTTACACCCTTTGAGTTTGTAAAATAGCGCTCCAGAATATGAGCAATCATATCGGTGATACCACAGGCTGTCTGATATCTGCTTACAGAATAGGTAAGCTCAGGATCTAAAACAGCAAATAGAGGTCGGTTTAAAGGGGAGCCGCAGCCGTTTTTTACAACCTTGCCGTCAATCTCTTTTTCAATAACTGTAGAGAGTGAGCTCTCAGAACCTGCTGCAGGAATTGTGAGAACACAGCCAACCTTTAAGGCATCTTTTGGCTTTCTTTTTTTAGTAAAGAAATCAAAAAAGTCACCATCATCAGGAATTCCCAGGGCAATTGCCTTGGCAGTATCAATAACACTGCCGCCGCCTACAGCCAGAATAAAATCAATCTTTTTATCTCGGCCGATATCAATTCCCTCATAAACAAGATCTGCTCTTGGATTAGGAAGTACTCCGCCTAAAAGAGAATAATCAATTGAATTTGCCCTCAGCTGCTCCTCGATTCTGTCAAGAAGACCTGATTTCTTGGCATGCTCACTGCCATATACTACAAGGACGTTCTTATAGCCGTAGCCTTTTATGATCTCACCGCATTTTGAACTGGTGCCCTGACCGAAGATGTATTTTGTTGGAACAACAAATTCAAAGTTTTCCATGATTATTCCTTTTGTTCGTTGAGACAAAAACTTCTTTCATATTATCATGTTATCATTTTGTAAATATAGAAAATTACATAATCTGCAAGCAGAAGCAGGATTTTTTCATGGAATATTTCCTAAAATAGAACTACCGGCATTCTGAATATTTTTCTATATTCACTTTTAGTTATACAATACGTGTTTTATCGTTTCTTTATCTATTTATGAGGATGAATATGAAGGTTGGATCAATTTGCCTTTTAACTACGGCTCTTGTTTGTGCTTCTGGCAGCGCAATGGCTGAGAAAAGCGACAAGGTAAACATCTGGAACTGGAGTTATAACATTGGCGAGAATACTGTAGCAGACTTTGAAAAAGACACCGGTCTTAAGACCAGCTATGTTGAATATGATTCAAATGAGCTGCAGGAAACCCGTTTACTAGCAGGAAATACCGGCTTTGATGCTGCTATTGTTGTAAGTTATAACGTTCCTCGTATGGCTAAAGCCGGTGCTCTGATGAAGATCGATCACTCAAAGATTCCTAACTGGGCAAAGCAGAACAAGGCTCGTTTAGAGAAGCTTGCAACCATTGACCCTAACAACGATTATGCTTATCCATACATCGAGATTTCTATCGGTATCGGCTATAACAAGCAGAAGGTTGAGCAGGTAATGGGCAAGGACTTCAAGTTCGAGTCATGGAATGATCTGTTTAATCCAGAGAACTCTGCAAAGCTTAAGAAGTGCGGTATTGCAATTATCGATTCTCCAATCGAGGTTATCTCAGCTGTTCAGCATTATCTGAACAAGCCACCTCGCTCAGAGAAGGCTGAGGATTACGAGGAGGCAAGAAAGATTCTGACCTCTCTTGCAAGCAATACAGCCTACTTCCAGTCTAACCGTTATGTAACAGATATTGCCTCAGGTGAAATCTGTGTTGCCATCGGTTATTCAGGTGACTTTATTCAGGCTCGTCATCTGGCACAGCATGGCAAGAACAAATATGATGTTGACTATGTTGTTCCAAAGGAAGGCTCAATTATGTGGTTTGACAGCTGGACTGTACCACGTGGTGCCAAGAACGTAGATAATGCCATGACCTGGTTCAACTGGCTTTTAGATCCTAAGAATGCATCAGCACTGTCTGATGAGATCGGTTACATCATGCCTGTTGATGAGGCTATGCAGAACCTTTCTGAGGAGCTTCGTGCAAATCCAAGCATCATGCTTTCAGAAGAGAAGCTGAAGACCATGTACTTCATGCAGGAGACCTCACAGAAGACCTCTAAGATTGTAAGCAATGTCTGGAACACCATGAAGATGGATTCTGAGAAGAACCGTGGTGGCCAGGACAACGCCATCGGCTGGGATTAGTTTTTTAATCTGAGTTTACATAACACGTTCTGCTTTATCTATAATAAAGCTGAACGTGTTTTTATTTTTTCTATATGTTTGCATCTGTTTACAAAAAAGAATTTAAAACACAGCTACGTCTGTTTCTGCCCTTTCTCATAGCGCAGATGTCATCTACCGCCATGAGTACTGTAGATACGATTATGGCTGGTCTTGCCGGTACAATTGACCTCTCCGGTGTGGCTATCGCCTGCTCGTTCTACTGGCCTGCCTATATGTTTCTGGCAGGTGTGGCCTATGGCGTTGCTCCAACTGTTTCACATCTACTGGCAACAAAGAATATCCGCTTTATGCAGCAGAGTCTATTTAATGCCATGGTTATAATTACCATATTCGGCTTTATAACCGCTGTGATTCTGAGTTTAAGTCACCTTATTTTCAGATTTGTTCCATCTGATCCTATGATGATAAAGGTAGCAACCGACTATCTTTACTTTGTATCCATTGCTCTGCCTGCAACAGCAATCTACAACGGCTTTATTTCCTACGCTGAAGGTTTATCCATTACCAAGCCTGCTCTGTATCTTGGTCTGCTGCAGCTGATTCTGGATATTCCTTTAAACTATATCTTTATTTTCGGAAAATTCGGCATGCCGGCCCTGGGTGGTGCAGGCTGCGGACTTACAAGCGGTCTTATCAATATCTTTACCTGCATCTGTCTTGTAATCTATATAAGAAAATCCAGAAAACTCGGACAGTATAAGGTAAAGGAGAATGTCAGAATCCTGGATAAGGAGATCATAAAGCAGTTCCTAAAACTTGCTATGCCTTTAGGTATCTCAAGAACAGTTGAAGTTGCAGGCTTCTCACTTGCTGCCGTTATACTAAGTCCCTTTGGACCTACGGTTGTGGCCTCACATTCAATTACTCTGAATGTTTCAAGTCTTATCTATATGATTCCGCTGTGTCTTGGTCTTACTGCAACTATCAGAACCGCATCGGCAATGGGAATTAAAAACTGGGATAAGGCAGTTGTAGTCTGCAAGGTGGTAATGTCTATAAACATGGCCTGTCTGATTGTCTACCTGACATTACTGCTGTTATTAAGAGATAAGATTGCATCCTTATATTCAAACGATCCGAAGGTTCTTGCAGTCACTTCATTTCTGATGATCCTAAACTGCATCTATATGCTGCCGGATTCAATCCAGTGTGTTCTGGGCGGAATTCTTCAGGGCTTTAAGGATTCTAAAACTATCCTTATCAATACAGTTTTATCTTTCTGGTGTATAGGTCTGCCTTTAGGCTATGTACTGTCATGGGGAATTATA
>JAGDBH010000274.1 GCA_017959135.1 Succinivibrio sp.
AATCTTGCCTACGCAAAGCTTTCAAACAAATATCTGGTTTTTGATTTAGCTGAAGGTCAGGGTATTTTTAAAGGAATAAAAACAGTCCCAAACGAGGAGAATAAGAACAATATGAGCGAAAATCTTGAAGAAAATGCAATGAGCGACGGTGCTTCCGGGGTAGATGCATCCGGTTCTGTAAATACTGATGATCTGAATTTCGAGGTAGCCTTTGAGGTTGACAGAAGAACTCTGACCTATGATGAGGTAACTTCATTAAAGCCTGGTTCTGTTTTAACACTTTCATGCTCAAAACAGTCTCCTGTCTCCATCAAGGTTAATGGAAAAATTGTCGGATCAGGCCGTCTGGTTGACCTTGGAGATAATATTGGTGTTCAGATTACAGAACTAAAGAGCTGATTTTATGGGAAGTGATTTTAATCATTTTAACTTTCTTGTTCTTATGGCCGTTATCGGTATTATGCCGATTATGGTCACTGTAGTTACCTCCTACTGCAAGATTGTTATTGTTCTCTCTCTAATCAGAAACGCTCTGGGCGTTCAGCAGACTCCTCCTTGTATGGTGCTTGCGGCACTGGCCATGATTCTGTCTGTCTTCATTATGGCTCCCGTGGGAAAACAGATTGTAGATGATCTTGACGGAGTACAGTTTGAAAACCACAGTATTGTTCAGATGGTTGAGGATCTGAATACTTATTCGAAGCCTTTAAAGGATTTTCTTGTGGTAAATACTGATGTTCGCATTACCAAGGCATTTGTGAATGCTGCCAGAAAGATCTGGCCGGAGGAGATGAGAGATTCAATTGATGCAGATAATTATATTTTCGTAATTCCATCATTCGTTATCTCAGAACTGACCAAGGCCTTCCAGATTGGATTCCTGCTTTATCTTCCATTTATTGCCATCGACCTGATTATATCCAATATTCTTCTGGCTATGGGTATGATGATGGTGTCGCCAATGTCTATTTCTCTGCCATTCAAACTGATGCTGTTCGTGTCATTAGACGGCTGGCTGAAGCTTACACAGGGACTTATGTACAGTTACTCGTACTAGTACTTTTAAAAGATTATTCAAAGCGATCATGACTGATAAGCACTTCTTTCGTAAAAAAGAGGTGCTTTGTGTTTTGGGGAATTATGCTTTAAAGCATGGAGAAGAAGGTCTTTAGTAGACTCATTCCGTATACGATGATAACAACACCGCATACCCTGTTTATAACAGTCAGTATTCCAGAGTTAATCTTTCCGCTGAACAGTGAGATTAGGAAAATCAGACCCAGAAACCACAGAAAAGATGCTGAGATTATTCCTGACATGAAAGGTAAAGCCTGATTGGAGAGCAGAGTAACATGGAATGCGCCAAGCATCATGGTTCCGTCAATGATTGCCTGAGGATTGCACCAGGTTACAAAACATGCAGATGTGATGGTTTTTCCAATAGGCATGCTCTGACTTTCTTTATTTATCTTTTCAGCTTTGCTTTTAATAAGTCCTAAACCGATCTTAATCAGTACACCACTTCCTAAAAGCAGTATTCCCAGCTTAACTGTTTCGTATTTCTCCATCAGACTTCCTATACCGAAAAAACAGGATGCTGAAAGAGTAATGTCAAAAAAGGCTACTATCAGGGCTGTAAGAAAAGCTCTTCTTCTTGAATCATTCAGGGCAGAATTGATAACGAACAGATTCTGCATTCCGATTGGTGCCAGATAGGCAATTCCCATGGTCAGCCCCTGAAAAAAATAAGTGTTCATTGAAATATACCAACCAAATTAACTATACTTTATTCATTATTTAAAATCGTAAGGGTGAATAATCCCTTTTTTTATCTTGAATTTCTGAGATATTATATTTTTGTAAGTGAATTTGTAACCGACCAAATTTGTTGTTTTTACCAAACCAAGTTTAAATATGAAAAACTGTATTGAAATCAGCTGGAAGCCAGACAGAACCTCAAGTATTCCTGCATATCAGCAGATAATTGATTTTTTCCTTTCATCTGTAAGTTCAGGTGCATTCACTGTGGGTATGAGACTTCCTTCCCAGAGAAAGCTCTCTGAGCTTTTTGAGGTGAATCGTTCAACAGTAAGTACTGCAATTGCAGAACTGGCATCCTACGGAATAATCAAGGGCAAATACGGTGCTGGAACTGAAATTGCAAGCAATACCTGGTCGGTACTTTTAAAAAGCAATCAGAACTGGTCTAAGCATGTTCTCTCTGGAAACTTCAAGGAAAACCTATTCACGCTGCAGGTGATAAATCAGCTGGAATTTGACAGAAGTCTTTTAAGACTGGGAACAGGCGAACTGGACCCTAGGCTCTTTCCTGTAAAATTATGGCAGAAGGCTTTAAGCCGTGTAGGAAAAGAGGTTGTATCCCTGGGCTATCTTGAGCCGCTGGGACTTTATGAACTCCGCTGTGAAATCGCCAGACATTTAAAGTCAATCGGTATAAATACCACTCCAGAATGTATTCTAATCACGTCAGGCTCACTTCAGGCACTGCAGCTTATCTCGGTCTGTCTTCTAAAAAGCGGATCAAAGGTGTTTGTAGAAGCTCCATCATATTTAAAATCTCTTCAGGTTTTTCAGTCCTCAGGTCTTGAGCTTACAGGAATATCTATGGATAAAGATGGAATGGAGTACTGGAAGATGCTTCCTCTACTAAAACAGTCCGCAAACGAGAACACCTCTGTGGTTTATACGATTCCCAGCAACCATAATCCAACCGGAATCTGTATGAGCGATAAGCGAAGAGAGGAGTTTTTAGATTTCTGTCTTTCCAACAGAATTCCGGTTATAGAGGATGGAGCCTATCAGGAGCTGAGCTTTGACGGCTGTTCAGTTACTCCGATTAAATCCTTTGAT
>JAGDBH010000275.1 GCA_017959135.1 Succinivibrio sp.
ACAAAAACAGGCTTATCTGAATTTAATACTTCCTGTTCAAACTGGCTGTCTTCAATATGTAAAACTTTATCGCTCATAATAAATCTCCAAAAATACTGTCTATCTCTATATTATCATGAGAAATTTTCAGTAAATACAAATTGAAATTAAAAATCAGTTCTAGGCAGCAGTAATTTTTCTGATGATGTACTTAAGCATAACTCCGTACACCGGTACGAAAATAATCATATTCGCTGCAAGCTTGACCATATAGTCGAAGGTTGCAATTTCCACCCAGTGTTCTGCCATGAACGCATCGTTGGTACCGCAGAAGGCAACAGCGAAGAATACATAGGTATCAATAAGATTTCCGAAAATTGAGGAGGATACAGGTGCAGGCCACCACAGCTTAAGCTCTCTTAATCTCTGGAATACCAGAATGTCGCAAAGCTGCCCCAGAATATAGGCTGACAGGGAGGCAATGGTAATTCTGAATACAAAGTATGAGAACTGAGACAGATTTGTCAGTCCCTGGAAATCACCATGTTCAAACAGAGTTCCAATCAGATAGGAAATAATCAGACCAGGAATAGTAGCCAGAAAAACAATCTTTCTTGCTCTAACTTTTCCAAAGATTCTGACAGTCAGATCTGTAGTAAGGAAGACGAATGGATATGTGAAGGTACCTACGGTTGTTACGATTCCAAACAGTTCAAGCGGAATCTGAACAGCGTAGTTACTGACAACAAGAATAATAATATGAGTAAACCAAAGCTTATAGAAAGGGAAAGAAAATTTGTACATTTTTGTATTTTCATTTCAGGATTGTTAAAAGAAAGAACCTAAGCAGAACGCTAAGGTCCGCCGTAAAGTGTGCTTATTCTAATCCTTTTTTTGATATATTTCACAATTTTTTTTAACTTCCATGATGCTTGTATTTAAGCGTTTTTTAACCTCTTATATTTTCAAATAAATTTATTATTTCTTTAAAAACTGTGACAGGTGATCCTAAAAAAACGTTTATTAAAAAATACACACTCCTATAATACATCTTCTCATTAGTAGTTAAATTTTTCCGAGAAGATTTAACCCGAGTTTAAGCTGATATATAGGAGTTTTCATGAGCGAAGCTGCTTTCTCAGAATCTGAGATAAGAGAAGTTCTTTCTGAACTGGCAAGAGTATCTACAACTCACCTTAAAAAGATTTTTTATTCTGCTCCGGCCAACCAGAGCTGGGATGAAATAGAGGAGAGATTAGCAAAAGGCGAGCTTCTCAAAGACATCTGCAATCTTAAAGATGACTATATGGAAGATCGCTATAAAGATGCTAAGGAGAAGCTGGAAACTTCTGACTTTGATGGAGCAAGGGATCTCTTCTCAAATCTATGTCTGTTCGACCAGACTCAGCCAAAATACTGGGGTGGGCTAGGTAAGAGCTGTGAGGGCTTAAAACAGTACAGAGAAGCTATTGAAAGCTACAAAATGCTGACTCTTGTAACCAACGGTGCTGAGCCTTTACCTTATCTGTGTCTGGGCTTCTGCCATCTTATGAACAATGACAAGAAAAGCGCTCTTGAGGTTCTTGAGGAAGGTCTTGATGTCTGTGATCCATATGAGCAGGACCAGAGACCGGTTTTAGAGCAGTTTGAGAACTTAATAGCGATCTGTAAGAAATAATAGTTATAAAACGAGGTATGTATGTCAGATAATATTACTTTGCACACTTCAAATTTAGTATCTAACACAACTGAAATATCTCAGAATAAAGTTGAAGATAATAATCTCATTGATAAAAAGACCAGTGAGATTCAGGAGAAGTTAACTTCTCAGGATAACATTGAGAAGTTAGGCACACATTCAAGTTCAGGAAAGCTTGGTAGAATTATAACCGGAATTGCAGGTGGTTTACTGCTTGCTGCAGGTCTGGCCGCTGCTGCGGTAGCTACCGTTGCCTCCATGGGACTTGCCACTGGTATTATTGCTGCAGTTGCTGGTGCAATCGGTATTACCGGTTCTTCTGTTAGTGCCGGTGTTCTGGGAGCTGCAGGCATTGGCTGTATTGCTGGCAGTATTGCCGGTGGACGCAATGCCGAAGCATTTGTTGATGCTCAGAATTCAAAAAACAGCACCAATGATAATCTGGCTATGATTACAAATGGAAAGGTCACTGGAACAGCTGTTCAGGCTGAAACATTCTCTGGTCTACGTCGCTCCTTTAACGTTGATGATAAACTTGCCAGATATGCTGAATTTGAAATTGCCCGGAAAAATTTTGACACTTCCCAAATATTGTCCCAAGGCAAATTTAACGCTTTTGATAATGTTGGATTAGATGACATTACATTTGCAATTGATGTGACAGATCCAAAGCATCCGAAGTTGGTACCTTATGACCATGAATTTGCGCTTAAACCTGAGTACATTTCTAATTATGTAAAAAATGTAATAGAAAAGTGTAAAGGTAAATCCACTGAATTTTCAAGTGAGAATGTTGCTCTTATAAGATTTGCTTTGAAGCACTGTTTTGATAATTCAATTACTATGGGAACTCAGGCAAACAGAGTACCGGCATTCCACAATGAATCTTTTATTAACGAGATTTCTTCATTTACTCAGAATGAGATGAATAAACTTAAAAATAGCGAGAATGAGGAAGATATTGAAAAATACAACCTACTGTCTATTTTTAAGGCTGCATTGAGACTTTCTGAAGAGGATATATCTAAACTGGCTGAACTTGAAAAACTAAAGCCAGCTCAGAATGATG
>JAGDBH010000276.1 GCA_017959135.1 Succinivibrio sp.
GCTGTCCTTTTCGCTTATGAGCATTCCAATCTCGGTACAGCCAAGAATTACACCTTCTGCTCCTCTATCCTTCATGAAGGAGATGATTCTCTGATACTCCTCTCTTGAACTCTGCTGAATCTTACCAAGACACAGCTCATTGAAGATAACATCATTAACCAGCTCGATGTCCTTCTCATCAGGAACCATAACCTCAAGACCGGCTTTCTTCAGGCGTTCTTTTATAAAATCCTGAGTCATGGTGAATTTGGTTCCAAGCAGACCGATCTTTTTTAAATTATCTCTTTTTATTCTTGAGGCGGTTGCATCAGCAATATGCAGAACAGGAATACTGATATTCTTTTCAATTAAAGGAACCAGCTTGTGCATGGTGTTGGTGGCAATCACTATAAAGTCAGCTCCGCCCTGCTCAAGATTTCTGACAATTTTAGATAGGATTTCTGCATTGGCATCCCAGTTGCCTTTTGACATATTCTCTTCAAGCTCGGCAAAATCAACGTTATACATCAGAATCTTTGCACAGTGGAAACCACCAAGTGCCTTTGCAGTTCTGCTGTTTAGGATCTCATAATAAGTAATGGTGCTCTCCCAGCTCATACCGCCGATAAGACCTATGGTTTTCATGTAATCCTCCGCTATTGTTTAATTGTTTTTTTTAAATAAATATTCTATTTTCAGTATGATAGCAATTATATTAAACAAAAAACAATCAGTAAAAAAGCTCCCATGTTTCCACGAGAGCTTTGAATTCTATTCAGAATACTATGCCAGCCAAATCCTACTGGATCTCCTGTCCTACCTTTGGAGGTAAAAAGGTGATACTCTTTGGAACTCCTTGTTCATCCACTCCCTTTGTAAGATCAATCTGAACATTAATCTGCATTGTCTGTAAAGGGAAGGTGCCATTGTTTTCCATGTAGTTCTTAGGAATCTTTTCAATATCAATCATGGTTCCAGTGAGCTTGAAATCAGTAGTAATAGTCATGATGTTATTTTCAACCTTTACCACATTGCTGTAGTCATTCTGAATCTGCCCGATTCCCTTATCAAATAGATCATCTACTGAAGGTAGATCTGGATTGATAATATTAGTTAAAGAATGACCAATATCCGCCTGAACCAGATAAGGAAGACCACTCTGTGACATATAGAAGGTAAGAAATGGAATAAATGAAGCAGGGACATTGTTCTGTTCAGCCATAGAGCAGAATGTAGAAACAACATCTTTACTTTCAATTGCACCAAAATCCACCCCGTTGAAAGAGATAAGAGCATGTCTAGGAGCGTCATTGATAAATGCTTTATTCACACCGTCTTCTCTGAACTTCTTATTGGACTGCTTTTCCTTATTAAATTCATTTACAAACAGCTTCTGTCCATCAATCAGCTCATCAGTAAATTTAGTCAGATTCTCTGCTTTATATGAACTCTTATCAAGAAGTTTCATAAATTCTGGAGAGTTACTTATAGTATTAAAATACTTTTCAAGATACGTATTAAAGGTCTGCTCATGAGCCTCTAAACTGGTATATCTGGTCTTTCTAAGAGCATCTTTTAAACTGATGGTAAGCAGTTCTTTAGCGTTTTCCCTAACCCCCTGAGGAAGAGCAGAAACCTTTTCATCAATTTTCGACATGTATTTCTGCTGATTCAGAAAGCCTATCATTAAAGCAGCGTTGATGCCTTCATCTGAATTCTGCTTCAGAGAAACATCTGGTACTTGGGTCTCTGCAGGTGTCATCGATGCATCACCGGTTTTATTAGCCTTCACTGTATAACAGATCTGTTCAAGAACTGTCATTGAGAATACCAGAGAATTAGTCTCTCTATTGACAGCAGCGACGAAATCATCAGAGCCATTAACTGCAGTCGGAATAGTATCTCTTAGGGCAAAAACACTATCGTAATAGGTGTCGATTCTGTTCAGATTGATGGTATCAAGAAATTCTGAAGATTCTTTGATATTCATAAAGTGAACAAGATTTGCTGCAACTGCTGAAATCTCATCTATGCCCTCGGCCTGTCCAACAACCTTTTCAAAAACATTAGCAAAAGACAGCTGGGCTTTTGCATATGCCTCAGGAGTATTAACCTTCAGTGCAGATGCAAATTCCTTCATTGCAGACTTGAATTCAGGATAGCCTTTCTTTATGACATCAATATAGGCATCAAGTTTTTTCTCTTTGATTATGCCTTCATCATTTCTTGGAACAAAGGCAATAATCTTGGCAATCTGTCTTTCATCAAGATCAGGTAATGCAGTCTTCAGCTTTGCAGTAGCAGCAGCTAATCCAGTCTTATCATCTGCATCAATTGTCTTGTAGGCATTTACATCTTCTGCATCTGGAAGAGAAAGATTGACAATGCCATCAATCTTTGCAAAGCCTTCTCTTAACTTAACATCCAGCATAAATGAATCATCTGCATCCTTATCAGATAACTGGCTGAATATTTCCTTGAGCTGATTGGCTGTTGCTTTAAGATCCTTTCCCTGAGCAAGAGCAACCTCTACACCATTCACCATACGATTCTTCATTTCAGAAATAATAGAGTGAATGCTGGCTTTGAAAGTGACTTTTTCAGCATCGGTTAAGGTTGGTTTATATAAAAGCTTTCGAATAGTGTTAGCATCTTTTAACTTTCCGATTTCTGCAA
>JAGDBH010000277.1 GCA_017959135.1 Succinivibrio sp.
ATCTAATTTATACTCAAGGATAGGTTTGAAGTTTTTAGGAGAAATCTTATGGGATTCTTTGAAAGACTATCCGTTCGTGGAAAGGTAATGGGTGGTTTTGCCGTAGTAATTATCTTTACAATTCTCATTTCAACAGTGTCAGTACTGATAATGCTGAATTTTAACTCAGCATCATCATATGCTCATGAGGTGTTAGCCGTAAGACGTGTTACTCTATCGACTGTTCGCGATATGATTGATAACATGCACAATGACCTGTTTGAGTCTCAGGCGGAACTTGAGAACAATACACCTGGTTTATTAAAAGACATTGAAGAAAAGGTTGTTGCAGTATCCACCAAGGTTAAAGCTCTAAGAGGCAGAACTACTCCACAGCAGACTGCAATCATCAAAAATTCAATTGAAGAATACGAGAACCTGTATAGAAACGAATTTCTCCCAGCTTTAGCAGCTCAGGATCACGAAAGAATGCAGAGTACATTCGCGAAGATGCATAAACTAAAGGTTGCTGCGGATAAAGCCTGCGCTACTATTGTTGAGACTCAGATTGGAAATGGTATTGCCAAAATTGAGGAGAACACCTCTTATACACCTATATACGGAATTCTGGTTGCATCTGCCTGTGCTACGGTGCTGGCTATCATGATTGCCATGATAGTTTCAAACTATACAGTTAAGAATCTGCGTACAGCCTTAATCGCTTCTTCAGCAATTGCAAAAGGAGATCTTTCAAAACCAGTCAAGTCCACATCAAAAGATGAATTTGGCAAGCTTTTAGATGAAGTTGAACAGATGAGAATTCAGCTTAATGATCTTGTTGGCAAGATTAAGTCTTCAGTAGCCCAGGCTGTAAGTGATTTTGGTTCTATCCACGATATAACAATGGTTATTGATGAATCTGCACGTTCAAATGAGTCAAAGGCCATGACAGTTGCAGCTGCATCTGATGAAATGGTATCCACAACAGGTGATATTGCAAAGAACTGTCAGAATGCCGCACTTACTGCTGATGAGAGTAACAAGAGTACTCAGGAAGGTGTTGATAAGGTCCACCAGACTATCGATTCAATTCGTGATCAGGTTGAGAAATCAAAGAAGGATGCTTCACTGGTTGCTCGTCTTGTAGATCAGACTCAGAAGATCGGTACTATTGTTCAGACTATTGAGGATATTGCTTCTCAAACTAATCTTCTTGCTCTTAATGCTGCAATTGAGGCAGCCCGTGCAGGTGAAGCCGGAAAGGGATTTGCTGTGGTTGCAGATGAGGTTCGTTCTCTTGCATCTAGAACCTCAGGATCAACCTCAGAGATTACCAAGATGGTATCTGAAATCCAGAATGATGCAAATACTGCAAATGACAGTATGACTGCTTCAGTTGAACAGATGGGCCTTCTGGCAAATTAGACTGCTGAAGTTGAAGCATTACTGTCCAGCATTATCCAGAATGTAACATCTGTTAATACTCAGATATCTCAGATTGCTACTGCAGCAGAGCAGCAGACAACAGCAACCTCTGAGATTTCAACCAATATGCAGAGTATTACCAATGAATCTCAGAATCTAACTGAGAATGTAAGATCTGCACAGGGAACAGTTAACTCTTCTGTAGATAACCTCAATTCCCTAAAGGCTATGGTGGACAGGTTTATTGTATAGAAACATTAAACTTGTTTAAAATGAAATTAAAAGTTAGAGGTTGCTTGAGTGGTAATCTCTGATTTTTTATTTAAAAAGATTTTATGAGAATATTCCCGGGCTTTCACCCGAGAATAACAGGAAAGAATCAGAACTTAGATTCTATGAGAATTCAGTGATAAGACTTATGAGTCCTATTCCTTAATTCTGATCATGAAGTTTGAAATAATTGCTACAAGACCACCTGTAGTAATTCCTGATGTGAACAGAGATTTGATGTTATCTGGCAGGAAGTTTAAGATATCTGGTTCAAACTCAACAGCAAGACCAAATGAGAAGCTTACAGCCATAACCAGAATAGCTTTTCTGTTCATTTCCTGAGATGCGATAATTCTTACACCTGCAGCTGCTACTGTACCGAACATCAGAAGAGTAGCTCCGCCTAATACAGGATCAGGAATTAAAGAGAATACCTTACCTACAGCAGGGAATAGACCAAGTACTACAAGGAAGCCTGCGATAAAGAAGCCAACATATCTTGATGCTACACCAGTAAGCTGAATCATTCCGTTGTTCTGAGCAAAGATTGAGTTAGGGAATGAGTTTAGGCAGCCTGCGATCATTGAATTGAAACCATCAGCAAGAATACCGCCTGATGATCTCTTCTGGAACTCAGAACCTTCAATCTTCTGACCTGAAATCAGAGAGTTTGCTGTGATATCGCCATAAGCCTCAATTGCGGTGATCATATAAACGATACCAAGACCGATAATTGCACCAGGATCAAATGCTAGACCATACTTGAATGGGTGTGGTACGTTAAAGCCGCCGAAGCTGTCAATCTGTGAGAAATCAACTCTGCCCATAAAGTAAGCTACAACAAAGCCGATGATAAGTCCTAAAACAATAGAACTCATTCTCAGATAACGATTTGAGCTGCGGTTAAAGAATAGAATTGTAACAATAACAATTGCAGCAAGTGAGATATTTTCAACTGATGCAAAGGTACCGTTGGCTTTTGCTCCAAAACCGCCACCACAGGCGATTACACCAACTTTAATCAGGCTTAAACCGATAAGGCAGACTA
>JAGDBH010000278.1 GCA_017959135.1 Succinivibrio sp.
AATATACAATCCAGCTAAATGAGAACTTAATCACCAAATCCGGAAAAAGTGATTGAACACATCCAAATTAGGCAATTTTTACAAGAAAAAAATACTACAGAGATGAAAGCCAGTCTTCAACATTTTCCTGAATTTCATCAGGACGAAAACGACGGCCATCAACAAAATTTAGAGATGGGTAAAGAGTCTTTAGCTCATCAACATAATTAAAGACAGGAGAACCACCTGAGGTAACAAACAGGTAGATTTTCTTTCCCTTAAGATCATACTTATCCAGGAAAGATAAGATAATCTTAGGAGGTTTTCTAAACCAGACAGGTGAACCTAAATAAATCACATCGTACTTAAGTACATTTTTCAGATCATTAGCGATTTCCGGTCTTACTTTAGGATCAGTCGATTCAATGGTTGCTCTGCAGTTTTCAAGTCTGTAGTTCAGATCATCTGCAGTGTAAGGAACCTTTGGAACTATCTCCAGAAGAGGAGCTTCTTTGAGGTTGGCAATCATATGGCCAACATACTTTGTATGGGAATTTGGAGAAAAAACAACTACAGCTGAGGTTTCCTCAGAATCCTCAGGATGGGCACTTAAAGTGCCTAATGAAAAAACAGCAAACAGTATTGCTATTAGTACTTTTAGTAGTTTTCCTTCAAACATAGGTGAACCGTTGTGCAGCAGCTACTACGTTTGTAGTAGCTGTGACATATCTTTTGTTAACTAGATCACATAAACAAAAGATCTTATTTATCAGTAAAATCAACAAATTAACTGCTGATTTACCTTATTTACATACCTCATCGCTTTGCGATGGGGCACATTATATCAGAAAAAATTTGACATGGAAGTGTAAATTTATTTATACAAGTAAATTTTTTTTTACCACTTGTCTATATGAACCTTTTCAACCTCATAAAGGTCCCTAATTTCCCTTGTACTATCAAGAGGATAACCAAAAGCCAGGGTGGCAAAAGGGATCACATTACTTTTTAAAGAAAATAATTTCTGAAGAGCAGAATATTTAGCCTTTTCAGGATATGTTCCCAGCCAGACACTTCCAATTCCAAGTGCATTGGCAGCAAGAATCAGGTTTTGAGCCGCGATAGCACAGTCAATAACCCAGTAGCCATCCTTTCCAAGATATCCTTTATCGATATCGCCACAGACAAGAATTCCAAGTTTAGCTTTCTTAAGTGCACCTGAATATGGGCCATTGGCTTCAGATATTTTCTCTAAAATTGAAGGCTTCTGCGTGATAATAAACTCGAAAGATCTCATATTTAAAGCAGCAGGTCCACTCATACCGGCAGTCAGTATGGTTTTAATATCTTCATTTGAGATGTCCCTGTCTGAAAACTCTCTAACACTCTTTCTGGACAAAATTGTTTCAATACCGTTCATACCTTTGCTCTCCACACTCATTTTTATTCTGTTATTTTTTATGTCTTAATCTCCACTTCCTAATCAAGAAAATAGATGAAACCATAACAAAAAATCCTGGGATAAATGATACACCTACAAATGTTGCGCAAAGTGTGCCTCCAACAATTGCGGTTCCGATTGAAATCTGACTAGCTGCACCTGCACCTGTTGCAAACATCAGCGGGAATACACCTAATAGGAAGGCAACTGATGTCATTACAATAGGTCTGAAACGAATTAATGCCGCTTTTTTAGCACTCTTTATTAAAGATAGTCCACGAAGATTAAATTTGTGGGCATATTCTATGAGCAGAATAGCATTTTTACAGGCCAGCGCTCCTGATGTCAGAAGTCCTATCTGCAGATAGACATCATTTACAAGTGATCTTAAGAAAACAAACAGCAGTGCTCCTAAGATACCGAAAGGAATAATAAAGATAACCGAAACAGGAATAGTCCAGCTTTCATACAGGGCAGCTAAAATCAGAAAAACTATCAGAGCTGACAGGAAGAAAAGCTTGGTTGACTGAGCTCCTAACAGTTTTTCCTGGAATGACTGTCCCTGCCAGGCATAGGCATAATTATTAGGATGCTCAGATACTATTTTTGCAATAGCATCCATAGCCTGACCTGAACTTATACCTTTAACAGGATCTCCTGAAATAGGAATAGATGAGATGCCGTTGAATCTCTGACTCTGAACAGGACCGTAATCAAATCTGGCTTTTGCAACACTGTTAAGAGGAACCAGCTGATCCTGAGAGTTTACAAGATTCATTTTAAATAAATCAGATAGTGAGGTTCTGTATTTAGCATCAGCCTGAACATAGACTCTTTTGATTCTTCCCCTATCCAGAAAATCATTTACATACTTTCCGGCCCAGGCGACAGAAACATTGTTATTGATAACCTCAGGAGACAGATGATGTGATATAGCCATACTGTCATTAAAACTCATAATCAGCTGAGGTGAATCTGGCATGGAATCTGATCTTACATTGGTTATAATTCCACTCTGATTGGCTGTAGCAACAATATCATTTATATCTTTGACAAAGGTATCTCTGTCTATGCCCATGATATTCTGAACCTGAATACTGAAACCTGCTGAAGGTCCCATGCCTCTGACTCCACTAGGAAGAACAACATTTATTCTTGCCGAATCATGATTCTTAAAATGAGCATAGGCTCTGTCCTTAATGGACATGGCTGTATTTTTATCCCCAGGTCTGTCATCCCAGTTTTTGAGTTTTACATAAACTGATGCCACCGACTGTCCTCTGGAACCGCCTCCACTGAAACCAAGTGAAGCCATGATACCTTCTATATTGTCCTTCTCGTTTTCCTCAAAATAAGTCTGTACTTCATTGGCTACAGCTCTAGTCTGTTTTTGAGAGGCTCCTGCCGGCATGGTAATGTTTGCAAAGAGAATTCCCTGATCTTCTGTTGGCAGGAAGGATGATGGAATAATCTTGGCAAGACCGAGACTTAAAACACCTAGAACCACAGACACAGCAAAGCACAGCTTCAGATGCTTTAAAAGATAATCAACATAGACAAGAAACTTATCACGAGAAAGATCCAGAAGTCTTACTCCGATATCGGATTTTTTATGACCAATGTGATTTATACGTCGCTTAGGCTTTTTCAAATATTTTGCACACCATGAAGGGGTAATAATCACAGCCACGCCAATGGAGAACAGCATCGCGCTGACAATACTTACAGAAAACTGGCGATAGATCTTTCCGGTAGCACCAGAGAAGAATCCCATAGGAATGAAAACCGCTGCAATTACAAGTCCGACACCAAACAGAGCAGATGAAATCTCTGACATGGATTTTAATGCAGCCTCCTTTGGAGACAGGTCCTGCTCTACCATCAGACGGTTTATGTTCTCTACAACCACAATGGCATCATCAACCAGAAGACCGATTGAAAGCACAATTCCAAACAGGGTCAGAGT
>JAGDBH010000279.1 GCA_017959135.1 Succinivibrio sp.
AGTTTAGATGGTTTCTTCCCCAAAGTGAACCATCCAAGATGATAGCTTTCATAAAGGTGACTGGATGGATGAGTATCTAATATGGTACTCAGCCTTTTCTATTTGTATAGCCTTCTGATTTCTTCTACTATATTCTCTATTCCGCGGTCTTTGATTTGATTTCTGCAGTTCTTTTCGAATTCAGAGTAGTTTTTTAAAAGGTTATTTAATTTGTCATGAATTATCGAAGGATTCATTAGGTCTGTTACCTTTGCACATTCTCCAAGATTGAATTTTCTTACTACTCCGTCACAGGTTCCAGCCTGATTATCTGCGATTTCAACGTTGATAGAAGGTATTCCTGCAATTATTCGCTCTCTGAACATTCCTCCACAGGCTCCAATAGCCAGATCTGTATTAGAAAAGACTTCCGCTATGTTATTAGAATTACGAATCAGAGTTATTTCCTTTATGCCTGATATGATAGATCTTATATCTTCATAATCAGGATTTGACAGTCCGCTTATAATTGTAAATCTGAAGTGCTTATACAGCTGTCCTTCAAGAATTGCCTGTGCAGTAAGTTTACATCCATGAACAGGATCTGCTCCTCCAAAATTTACCAGAACTCTTGGAATACCATATTTGTTTAGAGTTTTATGAATATCAAAAAACTCTTTTTTTATTAAGTTATACTTGGAGCCTAAACACAGTCTGCAGTTTTCAGGAACAAGTTCTTTATACTTGGTTTTCCCTTCTGACTGATCTATCAGAAGATGACATCTGTGTTTTCGGTTTTCAAGATCATCAATAACCACTACTTTTGATTTTTCATATATTGGACTTTCAAATTCCTCATCAAGGAAGTAATGATCAATGATTACCAGTGAAGGGGAAAAGGATAGTACTGCGTTAACAAGATTTACTTTTGTGGTTACTACTATTTCTTTATATTCAGTACATTGAACTTTAAGTTCGTCAGATAGTGAATCTGAGCAAAGATAGATGTTATAGTCTTTAAAATAGGGTAGTAATCCCTTAACTCTCATAAGATGCCCTGTTCCAATCTTGGCATCAGCTTTAAGTACTACAACGAGATTTTTATTCATAATTCAGATCTGTTACTGCTTTGGCTAAAGCACAAGCCATCTTCCAGTCCTCAGGGGTATCGATATCTATAACTCGATATCTAGGCATAATGTATGGCTTTGTTTTTGCGGTTTTATTCTGTTCCATAGCATTTTGCGAAAAGAAATAGAACAAACCGCAATCCTGATAGCACTTTTGCAGATCCTGTGAACGGCAAGGGGCGAATTCTGGTTCTCTGTATTTTAAATAACCATCGCTATCAATTATCTGTGCCCTCTGGATTGGAAAAGAAAATTCACAGACAGACATGACACAGTCGCATTTATTATCGTTGAAGTTTTTATAAGCATCGATGAGATGTTGTGCTTTAAGAAGTGGCGCAGTTGCATATATACAGCAGATGGAATCAATCTCAGGGTCAAATCCCTTAATTTTACTGTATGCATCCTTTGTAACGGCAAATGTGCCAGTAAAATCATCAGCCAAAGCCTTATCTCTTAAAAAAGGAACTTTAGCTCCGTATTTGACAGATATATCCGCAATTTCCTGATCGTCGGTTGAAACGATAACATCCTTAAAAATGCCGCTGTCTAATGCTGCTTTAATTGGATACGAAATTAAAGGCAGCCCTAGGAAATCCTTAATGTTTTTATGAGGTATTCTTTTAGAACCGCCTCTGGCAGGGATGCACGCGTAAATACTCATCTATAATTTTTTCTCGTCAATGAGACCTAAAAGTGTTGCTGCACACATCTGAAGGTCTAATTTCTTCAGTTTTGGGTAAAGAGGAAGAGAAAGCGTTCTTTCAAAGAAATACTCTGCTCCTGGTAGAGAAGGGTAGTTCTTTATGCTCTGATAATATGGGTGTTTATATATAGGCAGATAGTGGACCTGTACACATATACCTCTGTGTCTTAAGGTATTGTATACGAAGTCTCGTTTGCCAAAAGGAATTCCTACCTGATATAAATGCCAGGAGCTTACTGAATCATTGGAATCTGCAACAGGAAGAGTCAGATTTTTGTCTGAAGACAGGAGTTCTTCCCATTCTTTTGCCAGCTCTCTTCTTTTTGAAAGAAAATCTTCTATCCTTGAAAGCTGGGATATTCCAAGTGCTGCATGGACATCGGACATGCGGTAGTTATAGCCTAAAGTCTGCATTTCGTAGTAAAAGTTAGGCATATCCTTATCTAACAGGAACTTTTTGTCATGCTCAATTCCATGACTGGAATAGAGTTTCATTTTTCTGTACAGTTCTTCGTTATTTGTCAGGCACATACCGCCTTCAGCGGTTGTAATTATTTTTACAGGATGAAAGCTGAATACGGTGATATCGGAGAAGAAACAGTCTCCAATCTTATGTCCCTTGTAGATTGCACCTAAGGCGTGAGCTGCATCTTCAATCAGATAAAAACCATATTTGAGTTTTAATTCATATATCTTTTGAAGATCAACTGGGCGTCCGGATAGATGTACTGCTACCACGACCTTAGGCAGTCTGTTCTGCTTTTCTGCATCAATCAGCATCTGTTCTAAATGATTGACATCAAGATTACCTGTAAATTTATCTGTATCAATAAAATCTACATCTGCACCAAGATATCTTGCACAGTTTGCTGAGGCGACAAAACTGATAGCACTGACGAAAACACGATCAGCATCGGTTACTCCAAGTGCCATCATTGCAATATGTAACGCTGAAGTGCATGAGTTTACAGCGACAGCATAATTTGCATTAACGTAGGAAGCGGTCTGTTCTTCAAAATCACTGACTGTTGGACCGCAGGTAAGAAATGGAGAGCGAAGAATATTTTTTACGGCATCGATATCTTCATCTTCAATTGTCTGAGTACTGTAGGGAATCATCAAAATTAAACCTTTTTCAGAAATTCTCTGATTTGTTCAACATTCATGAAGTCAGGATTAGACTGCGAATTGTATTCGAAGTTTCTGATTACAGGCCATCCTTTTTCACCTAAACCTGTTGTCAGATATCTCAATGGAGTTGCATTTGAGAATGTCGCAATTGAAGGTCTGATGATGAAGAAATCATCAAATTCGATTACATGCTGGTAGTCATCTCTTGGACACATCAGTTCATGAATCTTTTCGCCTGGTCTTATTCCGATTTCTTTCTGAGGAATCTCTGGAGCAATAGCAGTTGCAAGATCAACAATTTTAATTGAAGGGATCTTTGGAACAAAAACCTCTCCGC
>JAGDBH010000280.1 GCA_017959135.1 Succinivibrio sp.
AGGCTTGGTTGGCTTTGGTGATGGTGGAGGCGGAATAAACCATGAGGCAAGCTCAGCTCCGCAGCCATCTCCACTAGGAGCCTTGGCCTGCTTTACACATGAAGGACTGTCTGTAGGACAGCCAAGTCTTACATGCATATGTCCCCTGTGACCGAACCATGGTCTGATTTTCTGCAGCCATGATTTATCATGACCTTCATAAATCTGACATAGAGTTTTCTTAATACCAGGTGCCACAAAGATTCTTTCCACACGAGGATCCTGAGCTGCCATATAAAGCAGAGCAACTCGATTGTTGTCAAAGAACTTCGTTGGTCTGTTCTTGGTATCAACAATGTAGACATCCTCAGGATGATTCAGCTCATATTCACTTTTGCGAGGAGTTGAGAAATCAAAGGAAATATCTACATCAAGCCCCGTCTGATGTGAGCCATGATTAGAGGCGGCACCAAATGATCCGCCCAAAGGTCTTGATAAATCACCAATAAGCAGATCAGGAAGACCAGCCTTCTTGGCTTTAGCTACAAGCTTGTTGATATAGTCTATAAGCTGAGGGTGACCAAAATTACGGTAAACACCCCAGTGCTGAACCTGAAAGTGCTCTCCATCCTTAAGCTCAACTGCACCTTTGATACAGCCATTGGAATACTCCCCAATAGACTCAACCTTGGATGGAGTCTGGGCATAGGAACAGAAGCTTAATAAAACAGCAAAAAATGCCGCTATAAATATTCTGATGCTATTCAAAGGAAAATAATCTCTTGATAAAACCCATCTTTGAAGATGGAACAATCATAACCTCAATTGATATTCCCTGGAAATTAAAGCCTTTTGAAGGAATATCAGTGTTCTCCTGACTGATAAGCTCACCGCTCTCATTGAGATTTGCATAAAGCTTCTCAAGATAAGGTGATGCTTCCCTTTCAATAATCTTTCTTAGGGTGATTCTGGCACTGTTTAAAGTTTCAGAATCATTCATTTTCTGTGGTCTTACTATATCAGTGAAATTGATTCCTGTAATGTACTGAATCCACAGCTTTAAAGCAGGAGTAATCCATATATCAGAAAACGGATTTGAAGCCTCTCTAATAAGCTCATTTACATGATGACGGACGTTTTCAATATGGGCATTACGCTCTTTACCGCGGCCCTTGATTTCAAAACGTCTGTAAATGCTGCGACCGGTTGCATCACGGATCTCCTTATAGCAATCGGCAGCACTGCCGCGTTCAGGAGAACTGGAAAAATACAGTCTAGGACCTTCAGGAGCAGTACGATCCTTTTTTCTTAGAAGATCAAAATCGTAGTGCTCAAATGGAACAGCATCATTTTCATGCAGAGACTGATTGATAAGAGAGGCAATCAGACTTGCTTTCTGATCCGAGGATAAAAACAGATCAAGGTTGTCAATAATGAAATTTGTAAAGCTCTCAATACCAGCAGGTCTTAAAACAGAGAAGTCTCCCCTGTTTTTTGCTATGGTCAGAGAGTCCTCTTTTTTATGGAAGAACTGGGAATAGAAGATCAGAATCCAGATCTGCATTCTAAATGACAGGATCTTCTGGAAAATGAACTCTGCAAGCTCCTTCTGTCCTGCAAGCTCACGGGCTGTAGGCCTCTGCTGACGGTTGAAAAGCCAGTCACAGGCATACATATTCATCTCAAACCAGTCCAGTCGGTCTGCAAGGTTAGAGCTGAAAAAATCAGTGATTTCCTTGTCTGTCAGATCCTTAAAGGATTTAGGATCATTCTCAAACCAGACATCCTTGGTCTCAGGTAAAGGCCAGATAAAGCTTGGCTGAATTCCGCCGGCAGAAATAGACTTTCTGCGCTTAGGATTAAGAAGAAGTTCCTCTAAAAACGACCATAAGGCAGCCATCTGATGAAGGCGCTTTAAAAGAGGAGTGTAATTGGTATTGCGATTATCATCTGGAATCAGACCGACATAATCGCACATTCTGGATAAGGTAGTACAGGACTGAGCCTTCTCATCATCAGAGTAAATATCAGCAAACACATCAACAATAGAGAAAACATGTTCACTGTTACGTAATAATGATACAAAAGGCTCTTTTGAAGCATCAAAGCAGACAACTTTCTTCCGCTTTTAATAATCAGCCTCAATCATGTCTTCAAGGGCAGGAAGATCACCCTTGCTTTCAATGAAATCGCGGGAGATCTGCATTTTAGCAGCCTCAGACCAGTGGATCCGGTTATAGTTGTACTGTGGCTGCAGATAGGTATGAACATATACCTCTGGTCTTTCTGATTTATTCTCTGACCATCTTAAAATGCCATACTCTAAAAAAAGGCTACTATCTCCTTCATTAGGAGAGTAGGCATCAACAAAATATAAAGTTGTATTTTTAGAAGACATGATTTAAATACATACTTCCCTAGAAACCCTGTGCAGGTGCACTTGGAGCTAACAGATTCTCATCTTCCTCAAGTACAGCACCGCCATTATCAACATTTCCCTGAACCTCAGCAGCCATAGATGAAGAGCTCTGAGAATACTCATTGGTTGAGTTTAATGATGAAGCTGATGAGGTAGTACCTGAATCACCTACGATAGGAGCACCGCCGTCTGATGAGTTTGGAGTACCTGAAGCATCCATGTAATCAAAAATAGGATGAATCTTCTTAACACCGTCAACCTTACGAACCTGGTTGATAGCTCTTGAAGCTTCTTCACGGGTGACATAACCCATCATATATACAACAGAGTTTTCGGTATAAATCTTAAATCTGCCTGAGCTGATCTTTGAGCCAAACAGAAGCATGCTCTTAACCTTAGAAGTAATGTATGCATCAGAAGCAACAGTGCTTGCAGGTACAGGAGCTCTGTTTTCAACACAGTTAAAGATTCTTCTTACGTCCTTAACATGCTTGATCTTCTCAAGACACTCTGAAAGGTAAGCTCTATCCTGAGTTTCACCAACCAGAAGAACATTACCGTTAAGAACAACACAGTCAACACGGAAAACCTTACCGTCTGATCTGGTATTGTCGTTTCTCAGAATACTTAGAACATTCTTTGCAATCTTCTGATCATCAACCTGCTTATCAACAGTTCTGCTGTCAGAACCGATATAGGCACCGGCGCCGGCAGCTGCGCCACCAACTACTACGGCAGCACATCCATTAAATACAAAAGCAGATGAAACAGCGAAAGCTGCAACTAGAGAAAGCTTCTTTAAGTTAGAAATTTGCATATCCTTATGACTCCATACAGTTTTCTAACATTATACTCGTTGAAAACTTATGCAAAATATATCTACGATATCGAACTAATACAGTAGTTTAGCAAAAGACAGAATATAGTCAAAAGGATAAAAATAAAAGTGAGATTAAAGGGAGAAAATAAATAGAGGGCCTGAAAAGAAAAATCCCCTGAATAAGAATTTATCAGGGGACAACAATCAAACAAACATAAGGAGTACGTGAACTATATCACAAAAAATCAATTGTGATCAATTTCTCAAAAATATTTTTTTAACTTTTTTACAAATTCAAGAAAAAACAATAAGTTAAACAAAATAGATTTTTGATAATTTTTATCACTTACGATTTTCGGTGACTGTATATTAAATATAGAAAGAATTTGTATAGTAAATTAGGATATAAATCGCATTTTAATAAATTGAACAAATAAAAATAAACAAATGTAAGAATAATCTATTGATTAATTTTTCAATTTTTAATAATAAGAAAACCAAACAAATACGATATATATGCTATTTAATTGATTC
>JAGDBH010000281.1 GCA_017959135.1 Succinivibrio sp.
CGGTTAATCTCTTTAAGTAACTTCTCATTACCTTTCTGTACAGCAATACCATAGTATTCCTTGTTGATATGCTGAGTGATTTCAACAGAAGTGAACTTGCCTGATACGTCTCTTGCCAGGAAGAAGTCATTTACAGGCTTGTCATGAACAGCAGCAACACAGCTGTCATTGCCTAATTCGATATAGGTCTCAGGAGGAGCATTGAAAATCTTCAGGTGTGATTTAGGAAGATACTTCTGAGCGAAGTTGGTACCGGTAGCAGCAAGCTGAGTACATAAGGTCTGTCCGTTCAGCTTTTCATATGAGTTGTATTTCTTAAGATTCTTCTTATTGATTACATAGCTCATACCGCACAGGTAGTAAGGATCAGAGAAGTCAACCTTCTTTGCTCGTTCCTCGGTAATAGTAAAGCCAGAGATAATCAGATCGATGTTACCAACCATCAGGGAAGGGATAAGTCCATCGAACTGCATTACATTGATATTAACTTCGTAACCTAAGTGCTTACCAAGCTCTTTTATCAGATCAATATCAAAACCAGTGATATTGCCTTCATCATTTATATATGTGAAAGGAGCAAATGCACCCTCACAACCTACATTTAATACTTTTTTCTGATTAGCTGATTCCTGGGCTGCAATGCTTGAGAATGACATAACGCCAATGCAAGCTGCAAAAACGATTTTCTTAAGAGCTCTGATCATAAAATAAACCTCCTTAGGCTCAACTCATTTTAGCATAATTTTACCAGTTTGCTTTGAGCTAAAGATTTGATTAACAATGGTGCAGAAATTAACAGTAGATCACAAATACAGAGAGTTACTTAATTCTGATTTTCAGTGATTAACGAAATAGTTTTCAATTGCATTTAATACCTTATCCCTGTCAAAGCTCTTGAGCAGATATCCTTCTGGTTTTAATTTTATAGCTGCTGTAACCTGCGTTTTTTCATCCACGCCTGTTAAAAAGAATACCGGTATATCTTTTAGGTTATTCTCGGAGCGGATACTTTCCAGTACCGTTGGTCCATTTAAGACAGGCATTTCGTAATCCAGAAGAATCAGGTCCGGTTTATGCTGTGCAAGGTACTGCAGTGCCTGAGCTCCTGAGGTTACAGGAATAACATTATATTTTTCTGTCAGCCAGCTTCTGACAACTTTAAGAAATGTCTTATCGTCATCTACAACAAGGATATTTTTTCTGTTTTTCTCCTTTTCTTCCTGATAGATTTTTTTTACTGCATCCATGATTTTTCCTACAGAAAAAGGTTTTTCAAAACTTTGTTCTATAAGTTTTGAATCAAGATATTCTGCAGTCTTCTCAAATTCAGTGCTTTCTCCTACGAGAATTACCTTTATATTTAATTTACTTATCTTATCGGACAGATATTTCATGAAATAGTCATCATTAATGAAGTCTGCGATAAATATGATCATAGCCCTCGTGTCTTCAGTTGTGTTCTGAAGCTGTTCAGCAGGAGGATTTATGAGACTGATTTCGTAACTGCTGTCCTTTAATGTTTTGATCACTGCATTAGTGGTAAAAGTAGTTCCCTGATAAAGAACAACTACTTTCTTTCCTGTATCAGCCATTAGAAATCTCCTCTGCAATAGTTTGAAGTTTTGGCCAGTTTATGTCGTTTACAGCCCCAGCTAAGTTCTCGATGATTCTCTTGTCCTTATCCTCAAGCAGATAATCCTTTAAGGTATCCAGAATCATATTGAGTGAATCTATATCGTAGTCATGAACTGCATTTATTATGGCATCATATGCCTCTTTTAATTCTGATGTTTCTATAGGATAGAGAGTACTTTCATCATTTTTCTTCTGATTGTTGCTGATTGGACTAAGTAAAGACTCATATGATCTGTAGAGAGCATACAGTGCAGGGAACTGGCTGTGGATCTCCTCGTAATAACCGCTGTTTCCTGCATCCTCTAGTCTTTTGGCTTTGGAACTGAGCTCTGTGGCGCCAATGAGTTTTGATGAGCTTTTTAAAGCATGGACCTTGGTTGTGAAGTTTTTGTAGTCTTTGTCTTTCAGATAAGTACTGAGCTCATCACATCCCGATATTATAGAATCATGGAATATCTTGATTGCGCTGAGATAGTTATCCGAACTTCCGCAGTTAAATAGTCCCTTGTCTGTATCAAGTTCTTTGATTCCGTACAGCCACTGAGGTAGTTTATTATCTGGACTGATGTCTTCTGTCAGGTGTTTATCTGCCTTTTCATAGGTAACAAGATTCTGTGGCAACAGTCTGCTGATTGTTTTCTCTAAGATCTTCGGATCAACAGGTTTTGAAAGATAATCGGTGAATCCTTTTTCAATGTACATATCTCTTGCACCTGTAACCGCATTAGCTGTAAGTGCTATTACTGGAATAGGGCTGTTTCTGAATTTGTCTGTAGCTTTGATTTTTTCGAAAGTCTGTATACCGTCCATACCCGGCATTCGGTGATCAAGCATAATCAGATGATAGTTGTTTTCGAGGAACATCTCATATCCTTCATAACCGCTCTGGGCTGTGTCAATCTGGATTCTTGTTTCCCTTAAAAGTCCGACTATTACAGTGAGGTTCATGGCAGTATCATCCACTAGCAGTACTCTTGTATCCGGAGCTGTAAACAGCTGATGGTAACTGTGTTTATGGGTGAAATGTTTCTCCGCATCAAAGCTGCCTATAGGTTTTTTATTGATAATTCTCTGCTTAAGATTGAATGTGAATCTGGATCCCTTACCGTAAACACTGAATACGTTCAGCGAGCTGTTCATCATCTTCAGTAACTTTACAGTTATACTCATCCCCAAACCAGTACCTTCAATGGTTCTGTTTTTGTTTTCCTCTATTCTTTCAAAGGCCAGTGTTAGCTTTGGTATATCTTCCTCTTTAATACCTATACCCGTATCTTCAACCTCAAAACTTATCACGGTGTTTTCTTCGCTGGCTGAAACAAGTTTCAGTCTCGTTACAATTGAACCCTCTTTTGTATATTTGATGGCGTTTGTCAGAATGTTGATAAGAATCTGTTTGATTCTAACTTCGTCTCCATACAGTGTCCCTGGAATTCTTTCATCAATTTCAAATATGAATTTAAGGTTCTTGTCTTTTGCCCTGTATGCCAGAAGAGAGTATATTTCGCTTAAAATACTTTCCAGTGAATAGTCGTTTTCTATGAGTTCCAGTTTTCCTGACTCAATTTTCGAGAAATCCAGAATATCATTTATCAGATTCAGAAGATTAGAACCAGCCTGCTGAATGTTGTGTGCATATTCAACAATCTTATGATCGTTAGTTTCTCTCAGAATAAGCTCGTTCATTCCAAGGATTGTATTTATCGGTGTTCTTATCTCATGGCTCATGTTGGAGAGAAATTGCGATTTAGCCTCACTCGCATTCTTTGATGCATTCAATGCATCTGAAAGTTCCTCTGTTGTTCTCTGAAGGAAGCTTGCAAGTCTCTGATATAGAGGAATGGTTTTATATTTTGATTCTTTTGTTTCATTATCTGGGGTTAAGAATACAGGACATGAATTATCATCCAGTTCATCCTCTCTAAGTCCTATGGCTATGAGCATACTGTTAAGAACTCCTCCTTGCCTGTTATAGCGGTATATTTCAGAATTTCCTAAAACACCGAAAGCATCAGGAGCAAATGCCTTAAAAGGCTCAATTTCCTTTGCATGTAAATCCTTAAGAAATAGAATATGGTTTGCGCATACATAAAGGCAAAGAATTTCAGGCATGAATTCATGCATCTTCTGTGCATGTTCTTTTGCCTGATTCAGAATATCAGTCGGATTAGCGTAGGATATCTGATATTTTTCTCCATCTCTGACATCTGCTGCGAAGTAAAGTTGTCCCTTATCATCATATACTGGTGGAATTCTTGCTATCTCAAAACCATTTCTTTCTGTTACCAGAGGAAATTCGCAGATATTGCGAATCATTTTTTCGTCCATCTTCACATTTAGATATTTCTCATAAATGGAAGCTGCACTCATATCGTCAAATTTTGCTACTCTGTCGTTTTCTGAAACTCCCTTTGCTGTCAGCTCCTTTCCAACCTTATGCCATCCCATGAAATATTCAGGATGAACCTTAAGAACTGTAGAAGAGTAGACTGCCATTACTATGCCGTTCAGATAAAGATTATTTGTTCCCATAACAAAATGATCTGGGTGAACATTTGGAGTGCTGGTAAGATTTTTCTGTCTTGTTTTTCTGGACTCCTCAAATGCCTTAGTCAGTCTTTCTTCAATCTCTGAATCTAGAGGATAATCCACATCATCAATCTGTTTGTTTTCTTTCTGCTGGTTGTTAATGCTTTTGTAGAATTCCTCGAAATTTTCTGAGTTTTCAGTGTTAACAAATCCTGCTTCAACTCCAAAAAAATAAATGTCGTCCCTTTGTTCTGATATATATGAAATGAAATTGTAAAAACCATGGGCAGGACTTGAGCTTAAAACCTCAACTGCTTTAATGTCTGGTAATGCATCAAGATCTGTATTTGCCTGGGATGCGACCTCACAAAACTCCTTACTGTCACAGCTGTACTCAAGAATGTGTACAGCAGTTTTTTCAAAAAACTGAGCTTTTACAATTACGCAGTTGTTCTTAAATAACTCATCTCTGTTATTGAGTGCAAGCCCAAGTAATACTGCTTTGGGAAGTTTTTCATTTAGATATTTCTTAAGATGAAGACATTTCTCATAACTGATTTTGGAAGAATAACATCGCAATAGAACAGATGTGGAATTTTTATAAAGAGGGTCTTTGAGAATGGTATTGATAATACTGTCTGCACTCTCAAGATCTTTAATCCCATATAGTTTCTGTGTAATCATAGCAATTTCCTGATTTTTTCTTAATTATAGGAAAAGCCTGAAATGTGAATATATTTATATAGGTTTTCTTTTGAATTTTGTGTTTTAAATCACTTGCATTCACTTAAGTGATGCATTTTTTTTATCAAAAAAATAACTATGAGAAAAATGGCGATTTTAAGCCATTTTACTAGTCCTCCAGATATCAGAATTGTTGATTAGGTCTCATTTATTTCGTATAATGTTGAAATTTTGAAATAATGTTATTTTGCGCGATCTGTTCATATTTTAAGGGCAAATCCTATGTGAGATGTCCTGATTTAAAGGCTGTTTCGTAATTTTGATTCAGCGTTTATATAATGGAGAGATCTGCCATTTTTTAAGTCTATGCCTATAGATAAAGAGGCTAATATATTTTTATGTCAATGCGTTCAATTTACTGTGGTAATGTAAATCTTAGCGCCAAAGATACCCAGGTTACACTATGTGGCTGGGTTAACCGTAGACGCGATTTAGGTGGTTTAATTTTTATTGATCTTCGTGATCGTACCGGTATCGTTCAGGTTGTTTTCGAGCCTGACAATCAGCAGTTACATGAGGTTGCTTCAACTTTAAGAAATGAGTTCTGTATCTGCGTTAAGGGTACTGTTAAGGCACGTCCTGCTGATCAGATCAATTCTAAGATGGCAACTGGTGAGATTGAAGTTTATGCCAGCGAGCTGAAGATCTTCAATAAGTCAGCAGCACTTCCTCTTGACTTCAATCAGGAGAACACCGAAGAGCAGCGTTTACGTTACAGATACTTGGACCTTCGTCGTCCACAGATGGTTAACATGTTAACCACCCGTGCAAAGATTACTCATTTTGTTCGTCAGTTTATGGATTCACATGGTTTCCTTGATATCGAAACCCCTATGCTGACCAAGGCAACTCCAGAAGGTGCACGTGACTATTTAGTTCCATCTCGTGTTCATCATGGTAAATTCTATGCTTTACCTCAGTCACCACAGCTGTTCAAGCAGCTATTGATGATTGCAGGCTATGACAGATACTATCAGATCGTTAAGTGCTTCAGAGATGAAGACCTTCGTGCTGACAGACAGCCTGAGTTCACTCAGATCGATGTTGAGACATCATTCATGACCTCTCAGGATGTAAGAGACATCATGGAAGAAATGATTGTTTCTCTGTTCAAGAACATGAAGAATGTAGATTTAGGCAAACTTCCTGTAATGACATGGGAAGAGGCTATGGACCGTTTCGGTTCTGACAAGCCAGATTTAAGAATTGACTTTGAATTAAAGCTTGTTGATGAAGCTGTTAAGAATTCAGAGTTCAAGGTTCTTTCAGAGCCTGCATGTGATGACAAGTCACGTGTTATTGCGTTTGCACTTCCTGGCGGTGCTGCTCTAACCCGTCGTCAGATTGATGATTATACTGACTACGTTAAGAAGATGGGCGGCTCAGGTCTTCTATACATCAAGGTTAACGAGATTGCCAAGGGTGCTGAAGGCTTAAAGGCTTCCTTCGGTAAGCACGTTACCGAGAAGGAATTAACTGATTTAGTTGCTTTATCAGGCGCTAAAGACGGTGATATGGTATTCATCGGCTGTGGTCCAAGAGTTAAGACTGCAACTGCAATGGGTGCTCTACGTCTTAAGACTGCAAAGGATGCAAATCTTGTTGCAGACGGTTATAAGGCATTATGGGTTGTTGACTTCCCAATGTTCGAAATGACTGATGAAGCTGGTTTAACTGCAATGCACCACCCATTCACTGCTCCTAAGGATGTTACTCCAGAGCAGCTGATTGCTGATCCTATGTCAGTATATGCTGATGCATACGATCTTGTAATCAACGGTTATGAGTCTGGTGGTGGTTCTGTTCGTATCTATGATCAGAACATGCAGAACGCTGTATTTACTGTTTTAGGTATCTCTAAGGAAGAGGCTCGCGAGAAGTTCGGCTTCCTGTTAGACGCTCTATCATTCGGTGCTCCTCCACATGCTGGTCTTGCATTCGGTCTAGACCGTGTAACTATGCTGATTGCCGGCACAGACAATATCCGTGACGTAATCGCATTCCCTAAGACAACTGCAGCTGCATGTTTAATGACAGATGCACCTAATTTTGCAAATAGCGAAGCATTAAATGAGCTAGCTATTGCTGTAACCGATATCGAAAAATAACGCTAGGCGTGAAGTAGGAGAAAAAAATGTCAGGACATTCCAAGTGGGCCAATATTCGTTTCCGTAAGGCAGCACAGGATGCTAAGCGTGGTAAGATTTTTACAAAGCTGATTCGTGAAATCACAACTGCTGCTCGTATGGGTGGCGGTGACGAGTCAAGCAACCCTCGTTTACGTTCTGCTGTTGTTGCTGCTTTAGCACAGAACATGACTCGTGACACCATCAAGCGTGCAATCGAGCGTGGTGTTGGCGGCGGTGATGGTGTTGATTTAGAGAACATCACCTACGAAGGCTACGGTGTTGGCGGTGCTGCAGTTATGGTTGAGTGCATGACTGATAACCACAACCGTACAGCTTCTGATGTAAGACACGCTTTCACCAAGTTTGGCGGTAACTTAGGTACCTCTGGTTCTGTTGGTTACCTGTTCACCAAGAAGGGTGTTATCAGCTTTGCTGAAGATGAAGACGGCAAGATGCCTATCGATGAAGAGAAGGCAATGGAAATCGGTCTTGAGGCTGGTGCTGATGATATCGTTACCAACGATGACGGTTCAATCGATGTTTACACCGCTCCAGAGGCTTTCGCTGATGTTGTAGAAGCTTTCGAAGCAGCTTCAATCAAGCCAACAAATGCTGAAGTTTCAATGGTTCCTTCAACTGAGGCTCAGTTAGACGCTGAAACCGCAGTTAAGTTCATGCGTATGATCGACGCTATGGAAGATCTTGATGATGTCCAGAATGTTTATCACAACGCATCACTACCTGATGATCTAGAGCTAGAATAAAAAAATTGCGAATTTCTTTGCATTTTAAGCTTTTCTAGCCTATAAATATTAAGTCGGGATGGGCAAGGGTAACCTTACCCATTTCGTGTCATATGACTACAGCTCCTAGGACTACTAAGATAAATGGATAATAATTCTGCAAGTACTGAGTTCAAACAACTTATTGCAAAGGGTAAAGAACAAGGTTACTTAACAATTGATGAAATCAATGATTTAATTCCACCTGATATTATTAGTGGCGATCAGCTTTCAGTTTTCATTCAGACCTTTGTTGATATGGGTATCACCGTATGTGAGACCCCTCCTGAGGCGGACGACATTCTTCTGAATGGCAATTCCCAGACAGACTCTGAAGACGTTGAAATTGTAGCAAATCAGCTGGACAGTTCTGTTGATATTGGCAGAACTACCGATCCAGTTCGCATGTACATGCGTGAGATGGGTAACGTATCACTGCTTACCCGTAAAGACGAAATCGAGATCTCAAAGAGAATCGAGAAAGGTACCAATGAAGTTCAGGTTTGTCTTGTAGAGTATCCACAGGCAATGGAAGAACTGTTTGCCCGTTATGAGCAGACTATGGATCCTATGTCTGAAATCAAGATTGGCGATATTATCAATGGCTTTGCTGACGGTGCTCCTTCTCAGGATGACTCTGATGTTCTAGAAGACATTGATGAGACCGCAGAGGCTGAGCTGGATAAGGAGCTTGAAGCTCTGGATGAGGCTGATGGGGATATTGATATCGAAGATACTCCATCAAAGAAGAGCTCTAAGAAATCCAAAAAGAAAGCTCAGGTTTCAGAAGACTCAGATGACGATGATGATATGGATGATTCAGACGATGGTGCTGATTCACCTAATGATTCAGGTCCTGATCCAGAAGAGACCCGCAAGAGATTTACCGAACTTAGAGTGCAGTTTGACAAGGTAACTGCTGCTCGTCAGAAGTCAATGACTGACAAGAAGTATCAGAAGGAACTTGAAAAGCTGATTGAAATCTTCCAGTGCTTCAAGATTGTTCCTTCACAGCTTGAGTCATTACTTCGCAAGATGCATGACACTATGGACAGTGTTAAGCGTCAGGACAGAAGAATCAGAGAAATTGCTGTTGGCCGTTGTGGAATGAAGATTGACGAGCTCAAGAAGTTCTATAACGAAAACGAGAATGTAGCCGACATGGGCTGGTTCGAGAAGGCTTGCAAGGTTAAGAAGGCTTCTCACGCTAAGTTCAAAGAGTATGAGGCTGATGTTCAGAAGTGCGTAAACGTACTTCGTGAAATCGAGGAAAGCTCTGGTATTTCAATTACCCGTCTGCGTGACCTTGCAAGACGAGTAATGAAGGGGGATGCTCTGGCTAAGAAAGCTAAGAAAGACATGGTTGAAGCTAACCTTCGTCTTGTTATTTCTATTGCCAAGAAGTACACCAACAGAGGTTTACAGTTCCTTGATCTGATTCAGGAAGGCAACATCGGTCTGATGAAGGCTGTTGATAAGTTTGAGTACCGTCGTGGCTACAAGTTCTCAACCTATGCAACATGGTGGATTAGACAGGCTATTACCAGATCAATTGCTGATCAGGCTCGTACAATTCGTATCCCTGTTCACATGATTGTGACCATCAACAAGCTGAACCGAATTTCAAGACAGATGCTTCAGGAGAAGGGCAGAGAACCAACTCCAGAAGAGTTATCTGTTAAGATGGGCTTACCTGAGGAGAAGATCCGTAAGGTAATGAAGATTGCCAAGGAGCCTATTTCACTTGAAACTCCAGTTGGTGATGATGACGATTCACATTTAGGCGATTTCATTGAGGATAGCTCAATTGTTGTACCTGCTGAGGCTGCAACATCAGAGAGCCTGAAGAACGCTATTAACGGTGTTCTTGATGAGATGCCTCCACGTGAAGCTCAGGTTTTACGTATGCGTTTCGGTATCGGTATGCCATCTGACCACACTCTTGAAGAGGTTGGTCGTCAATTTGGTGTTACCCGCGAGCGTATTCGTCAGATTGAGGCTAAGGCCTTAAGAAAACTGCGTCATCCTTGCAGATCACAGGGCCTACGCGGCTTCTTAGACTAAAAGCTTCTAATCCCCGGTTTACCGGGGATTGTTTTTTCTACACTCCACTAATTGAGGTATCTGTTTTGCACGATATCTGGAATCCATGGCACGGCTGTATAAAAGCTTCTGAAGGCTGTAAAAACTGTTACATGTTTTTCCAGGATAGACTGCGTGATAAAAACGGAGCCGATATCTATCGAACCAAATCCTTCTATTATCCTCTTGAGAAAAACAAAAATGGCGGATATAAGGTTCAAAGCGGTGAGATGATCCGTGTCTGTATGACATCTGACTTCTTTTTGGAAGAGGCTGATGAATGGAGAGAAGAAGCCTGGAAAATCATCAGACAGCGTTCGGATGTAAAGTTCTTTTTACTTACCAAAAGACCACAGCGTGTTCTAGAGCATCTTCCAAAAGACTGGAATGATGGCTATGACAATGTTTTCTTTAACGTTTCTGCAGAGAATCAGAGACGCGCTGACGAGAGAATTCCAATTCTTCTGGAACTGCCTTTCAAGCATAAAGGCGTCATGTGTGCTCCTTTTATCGGACCTGTATCTCTTGATAAGTATCTTGCGACAGGTCAGCTTGAACAGGTTATCTGTGATGGAGAGAATTATGCAGGAGCCAGAGAATGCCACTACGAATGGGTAAAAAATCTTTCTGATGAATGTCGTAAATATGATGTGACTTTTGTCTTTTGTGGGACTGGCAACTACTTTGTAAAGGATGGACGTAAATACCATATAGAAGGTAGTGCCCTCCAGAGTACACAAGCTCTTAAATCAGGACTCACCTACATTGGACGTGAAATCAGATTCAATCTTGTGGATGCTGTGGGAATGCCTATTTTCCCTGAAGAGCTATACAGGCCTCATTTTAAGGAAAAGTGCGATTCGTGCGGCATGAAGGCTGTCTGTAACGGCTGTTCTGACTGCGGAAAATGTTAGAAATCTCTTATCTGCAAATCTTTCTGTAAAGATCGGCAAATCAGGTCAAATCTCAAATTGTTTGAATATTATCGATAAACACAAGTCGAAAATTAGAATTTGAATTTCATTGCAAATCTTCAATAAATTTAATTCTACTTTTCTTCGTTGCGTAATCTCTCACATAAAAGCCTTATAGAAAATGATAAAAATAACTAATATAGCCAACTGCTATCAATATAAGGAAAGATTATGGATCACGCTACAATAACTTTAATCGTACTTGGCGTAGTGGCTTTTCTGTTTGTTACAGAACTGATTCCTGTTGCCGTGACTTCAATATTAGGAACCTTAACCTTAGGTGTGTGTGGAGTTCTTACTCCAAAAGAAACCTTCTCCGGCCTGTCTAACGATACCGTTGTTCTGTTCGCAGGTATGTTCGTTGTCGGAACTGCCATGCTTGAATCAGGATTAGCTCAGGCTATCGGCAGAATGGTTGTTAAAAGGGTTGGTACCAGTGAAGTTCCTCTTATGATTTCCTTTATGCTGTTAACAATTGTTATGTCAGCTTTCGCATCAAACACAGGAACTATCGCATGTTTAATGCCAATGGTAATTGGTGTCTGTGCTTCCGCTAAGATTCCTGCTACGGCGATTCTGATGGCTATGGCTGTTGCTGCCAATGCTGGCGGTATGATGACCATGGTTGGTACTCCTCCAAATATGTTCGCTGTATCTGCTCTTCAGGAGCGTGGTCTTGAGCCATTCGGTTTCTTCGAGTTCGCTTTTGTTGGTGCTCCTGTTGCCTTCATCAGCGTATTCTTCATGGTATTTATCGGAAGAAAGCTGCTTCCAAAGAACGATTCTGACTTAGGTGTTTTAGGCAATGAGCTGACTGGTTCAGGCTCTCCTCGTCAGCGCTGGACTGTTCTTGCTATTCTGATTTTCGTTATCTATGGTCTGATTTTCGGTATTCCTGGTTTATCTCAGGCAATGATCGCTATTATCGGTGCTCTTGCCTGTGTGCTTACCAAATGTATTACAGAAAAGCAGGCTTATAAGGGAGTTGACTGGGTTACTATCTTCCTGTTTGCCGGAATGCTTCCAATTGCTGGTGCTCTGGAGAAAACAGGTGCAGGTAAGATGATTGCTGAATCTGTTATTGGTCTGATGGGTGATAATCCTTCTGATACTGTTATGATGTCAGTTCTGTTTATTATCTCCTGCGGTCTGACTCAGTTTATGTCAAATACTGGTACAGCAGCTCTGCTGATTGCAATTGGTATTTCAATTTCAGAAGAGCTTCAGGTCTCACCATACGCTGTGGTTATGGCTATTTCAATTGCAACCTCCTGTGCATTCGCAACTCCTGTTGCAACTCCACCAAATGTAATGGTTATGAATCCTGCTGGTCTGCACTTTATTGACTATATCAAGGTCGGTACACCTCTATGTATCATTGGATACATTATCAGTGTATTCATTATTCCAATCGTATGGCCATTCAATCCATAAAAGAATTACTTCCATAAAACTAACTTAAAAGGGAGCGTAAGCTCCCTTCGTTCATTCAAAAAACAGAACTGAATGTAAAAAGGCAAACAAAAAGGGAGCTATAAGCTCCCCTCTGTTTAGGTTTAAATCTTTTTGTAGATTATAGCTTAGCACCTAGTTCCTGACGAACATAAGCACCAGCTCCTAATAAACCAGCATCACCCTGTGAAATTACATATACAGGGATCTTGTTTAAAGCGTGGTTGAAACGGCCCTTTGATTCGAACTCTTTACGGAATTCTGACTTCTTGAAGTAGTCGATGAATCTTGGAACGATACCGCCAGCGATATATACACCGCCCTTAGCAAGAATGTTAAGAGCCAGGTTACCACCGAATGAACCCATTAGCTTGCAGAACAGATCAACTGTTTCCTTGCAGTCTGGATCTGGATCCTCAGCAAAAGCACCACCGGTAACATCAGCTGGAACAACATCTCTGATCTCGTGACCGTTAAGCTCAGCAATAGCCTGATAAGTGTTAACCAGACCCTGACCAGATAGCAGACGCTCGCCTGAAACGTGGTCGAACTTCTTACGAAGAACCTTAAGAACTGAGTCATCTCTGTCTGACTGAACAGCGATATCAACGTGACCGCCTTCAGTTGGAAGAGGAATCCACTTGCCCTCTGCGTAAATCAGGTAACCAACACCTAGACCAGTACCTGCACCGTAGATTGCTTTAGGAGCCTTATCAACGATTTCCTCACCACCGATCTGAACCATTTCTTCAGTCTTGATAGCTGTAACACTCATTGACATTGCAGTGAAGTCATTGATGAAAATCAGTTTTTCAAGATTCAGATTCTTCTTCATCTCTGAAATTGAGAATTCCCATGGGTTATTGGTC
>JAGDBH010000282.1 GCA_017959135.1 Succinivibrio sp.
CTGCTGCATAGACTTCATTTTTATATTTCAGTCTATTTTACTTTCTATTTTTTTTATCATCTAGCATTAAAACAAAAATATCAAACAAAAGTACTAATTCACAAAAAATGAGCTTAAAATTCATTAAGAAAACAAAACACGGCTCAGGCAGAATCACCTTTGCAGGGAATTGTTAAGAAAAATTGTGTGCAAACTCGTAGTTAAGTCTTTTCAGATTAAAACTTTAGCCAAAGCTTGTGCTAAAATCTTTGTAGAACAAGAATGATTTAAGGATTAGCAAGTGATTTCCATTAAAAAAATTATCTCAGGCTCATTATTAGGCTTATGTATCTGCGCAGCAGGAGCTGTTCATGCAGAACCAGAGAACAATACAGAAACCGACGAAATTAAAGCTCCTAAAGCCAAAGAAGTCGCAGAACTTCAGGTTGGAGATTCTCTTTACGTTTCAGAGAACGTAAATGTATGGCTTAGAACCTGCCCTCGCCCTACCTGCAAGATTGTAAATTCAATTCATGTCGGTGAGAAGATTACCTTTAACAAGCTGTCTGATGACAGAAAGTTTGTTGAGATCAATTATAACGGTAAACAATACTGGATGCAGTACAGAGACCTTCAGGTTGAGCCTTGTGGTGAAGCAAAGGCAGACTTGCTTGAAGGCAAGATTGCAGAGCTTAAGAACTCTCTTGAAAACTACGATTCAGAGGTTGCAGCAAACTACAGAGCAGCAAAAGCTAAGCTTGAGAAGCTGGAGAAGGAAAACGCAAGCTTAAAGAGCACTCTTGCAGCACAGAATGAAAAGATTGAGGATCTGGATGCAACCAGAAGAGATTTTGCAGACAAGCTGGAAACCAAGGAGCTTGATATGCAGATGAGATGGTGGCTTCAGGGCGCAGTAATTGCTTTCTGCGGTGCCATTATCGGTATTATCTGTGTTTATATTCCAAGACCTTCCTCAAAGAGAAGAAACAGATTCTAAAACACTGCTTTAAGCTTCATTGTCAGATTTTCAAAAAAAGTGAGTTAACCTCACTTTTTTTGTTTCCATTGCCTATGCCATTAGAAAGAATGGATTCTTTCATTCACCACAGATAAAACAAAAGCGAGAAACTAATCCAGTAGCATCCCGCTTTCAGAAAAACTTCAGATAAACAGCTGTCTATCAGTTTTCTGCTATTTTCATCTTAACCTTCATTACCCCTAAATCAAGAGCTGATTCTACAGGTTCACCGTCTTTAATAATGCTGTAGAGAGCCTCCTCCATTGGCTCCCATACGAAAGCCATCTGAGGAATAGTAGGCATAGGATCAGCATTTTCAACCTGCGCAGATATAGCACTGGCATAATCATCGTTTTTAATCTCCTCTCTATCTAAATGCTCTTTGATAGGAGGAAGCTCGGCGATTTTATGATAGCGTTTTATAGCAAAATCGGTCTGATTGATGAACTTTAAAAACTCCTCTGCCAGTTTCCTGTTTTCAGATTTTGAGCAGACTGCATAGGATTTCACACCAAAGAAAGGCCTCATTGGAGTTCCGTCTGGAAGCTTTGGCAGTGGAGCTACACCATAGTTAATTCCAGCACTGGCGTATTTGTTCAGAGTCCAAGGACCATTGATGATTGCACCAACCTTCCCTGATTTGAACATATTATCAATATTATCCCAGCCCTCAGCACCAAGCACAGACTGAGGTACATGATTCTTGGCAAAATCATAAAGGACAGAAACTCCCTTTACAGCATTTGCATTATCAAGGCCGATATCATATGGATTGAATTCCCCTTCAGAGTTCTGCTTGAAAACATAAGAGCCATATGCGCCCCAAAAGCCATAGCTATAGTAGAAATTATCAACCTTGCTGATTAGTCCATATATGCCTTCTCCCTTATGCTTCTGAGTAAAGTCTATATATTCAGGTAAGGTTTCATATGGAATAGGCATTACATCTTTGTTGTAGTACACAACAAGAGCCTCAACCGAACGAGGAACTCCATAATATTTCCCCTTTACTTTAAATAGGTTTGTGGCTGTATCAATGTAACGGGAATGCTCCTGCTCCATATTCTCAATTGGAGCTAAAAGCCCCTTTGACATGGCATCACCGACACGGTCTGAAACAATCAGGAAGATATCCGGAGTTTTCTCGCCTCTGCTTATCAGATCGGCAACATCATATACATGATTTGCAGAATCTTTATCCTTGATATCAACCTTCACACCATATTTCTTCTCAA
>JAGDBH010000283.1 GCA_017959135.1 Succinivibrio sp.
ACGTCAATGAGAAAAAAATGGATCCAAAAAGATCCATTTTTTTAGAGACTTGTTCTTTTGAGGAACAAACAAGATTTCTATTTTCTGGTGCCTGTCAGAAGAGCCCAGCCATCCTTATCCTTAACCTTATTCATAATAAAGTCACGAGAATAGGCTTCGATTACGGAATCTGCCTGTTCTGTTAAGATTCCAGATAAGGCAAGTAAACCGCCACTCTCAGTTAAATCGGCAATTATAGGTTCAAGCTCTGCTAACGGACCTGCAAGAATGTTTGCCACTGTAATAGGAGACTTAGGCAGATTCAGCTTCTTGTCGGTTCCCATAAACAGCTCCAGTCTGTCTACAACACCATTTCGTGTTGCGTTTTCCTTTGAAGCTATCAGAGCCTGCTCATCAATATCAACACCAAGAGCATTCTTTGCACCGAGCTTTAAAGCAGCAACCGCAAGAATACCTGAGCCACAGCCGTAGTCTAAAACCTGCTTGTCAGTTAAATCCAGTGAATCCAGATACTCTAGACATAGAGCGGTTGTAGGATGAGTTCCGGTACCAAAAGCCAGACCAGGATCAAGCATAACAACAACACTGTCCTTTTCATCAACACTTAGCCATGAAGGACAGATCCACAGACGGCTGCCGAATTTAAGAGGCTTGAACTGATCCATCCAGGCTCTAATCCAGTTTTTATCTTCCAGGTGAGTAGCCATCATAGGAATATGATCACCAAGAATAGCTTTTAAGGCACTTAGTATTGGTTCAGGATCAGTACCCTGAGCTAACAGTCCGGTAACCTCGGTATTTGGCCATAATTTTCTTTCACCAGGACGAGGCTCAAGAATAGGAGAATCTTCGGCATCGGTATAACTTACAGATAATGCGCCAAACTGCTCTAAAAGATCAGCTATTGTATCTGCCAACTGATTGGTGGTTCTTAATTTAATCTGAATCCAATCTGAATCGCTCACTTTATTTTTTCTCCTGAAGATTTAATACATAACCTTTAATATCAAACTGCTCTGACAGCTCGACTTCGTCGCTTGTATAATTTGCGGACTCTTCAATAATATTATTCAATCTCTTCCACACGATATAAGAAAGAGCTCCTAAAGGAATTCTTATGTTATTTTCAGAACGAATAAACTCTATTCGTCTCTTACTAATAAGGTTGATCTGCGGAATAACAACTTTTTTGTAATTAAAAACCTTTATGAAAAGAACATCCTTATCAAGCCATACAGCCTTAAGATTACTTTTACCACCGATACCATTTAAGATGGAAATCAAAAACAAATCAGGATTCTTAATATCCCTAAGGTTAAAGCCTGAATTCTTGAATCTGCGTTTTAGCTTATTCTTTAAATGATTAATCTTTCCGATTTTAGAAACCATTGTCTGCATTGCAAAAGGAATAAGAATAGAAAAGACAATGACAACAAAATGAGATGTTGATAACTGCAGAAATGCCAGATTTCGTAATATGAGATCAGGCTGATACAGCATATAGAAGCTGGTAAAAGTACCAATCTGCAGATACAGATTCAAAAAGAAAAGGAAAATAGAGCTAAAGCAGAGAGCCAGAAATGTTCCAGGATAGAAGAACATAATAATAAGTAGCTCAACCGATATACAGGTGCCGATCTTTGAGGTCAGACAGGCAATAAAAGAGAGAAATACCAGAAACAGTCTGTTATAGGATTTAGCAAAGGATGCTCTGGTAATAATAATCGCAGGTAGAGAAATCATGTTAACCAGCATAATGCTGTTCAGCATTGCATGAATAATCTCACTTTCAGACTGAAGACTTACCAGAGAATTCAGCAGTGAGCTGAATCCCAGGGTAAGCATAATTTCATAAATAGGTACAAATAAACAGGATAAAAATGTATCCAGAAAAACTGAAGTAAAAGTAATAAGAATCGAATGCTCGATATTCTTTACAACAACCATGATTGTAAAGAGAGAGATAAAAGGGAAGGTACAGATACAGAAAATCTTGGATAAAAACGCTCTGAAACTTAAACCTTCGGACTCGATATCATTATTAGGTAAAAGAAATAGAGTTGCTACAAGTGAAGAAATAATCCACGATGTAGGCTGGGTAAAGAAATTCTGGTATTTAGATAAAGAGAATGCCACCAGAAATGCATAAACAAGAGCTACAGATATAATCTGAAACTTACGGTTAAATGTAGGTACCATACAAGCTGCTGCTATAGCAAAACAGCCAGGCAGAATGATTCTGCAAACTTCAAGCAGAAGAGTCTGAGATTCAATATCCAACAGCGTTGGAATTCTTTTATCTAAAGCATATGAAACTATCGCCAGTAAACCTAATGGCAAAAGTAACAATAAACTCTTTTGTTGAAATTTAGAATGAGGCATTAATTTATCCGCACCTCGTTGATAAATGAATCAGCGTTAATTCAGAAAAAAATGTATCAATACAGATCTTAGAGCAATTCTAACACATTGATACACGGATACACAGTGAAAATAAGCTAATCTTAGTTGAACGCTTGTGACTTGAAAATGGTTATAACAGAAATAAAAAAAGCTTCTGAGAAACAGAAGCCATTTATTAACTAATTGAATTATAAGGACTGGTGCTGATACCGAGAATCGAACTCGGGACCTCACC
>JAGDBH010000032.1 GCA_017959135.1 Succinivibrio sp.
TGAATAACATCCGGGTTGACCGCACAATAGATCGTGCTCACGGTGATTTTGCCTCAAATATTGCAATGATGCTTGCAAAGCCTCTAAAGAAGAATCCAAGACAGATTGCTCAGGATATTATTGATAATATTCCTAGTGATTCTCATATTTCTAAAATCGAAATTGCAGGTCCAGGCTTTATTAATTTCTTCGCCAACAAGAATTCAATTGCAGACGCTCTCGAAGCAATGAACAAAGATGAACGTTTAGGCGTAAAGGAAATCAGCAAGCCAGACACTATCGTTGTTGATTATTCAGCTCCAAACGTAGCAAAGGAAATGGCAGTTCACCACATTCGTTCAACTGTTATCGGTGATGCTGTTGTTAGAGTTCTTGAGTTTTTAGGTAATAAGGTTATCCGTGCAAACCATATCGGTGACTGGGGAACCCAGTTCGGTATGCTGATTGCCTACCTTGAGAAAAAAGAGAATGAGTCTGGTGTCGGCATGGATTTATCTGACTTTGAAGCATTCTACCGTGAAGCAAAGGAATGCTACGATACAGATGAAGAATTTGCCGTAAAAGCAAGAAGTTACGTTGTTCAGCTTCAGGGTGGCGACGAATACTGCCGCACCATGTGGAAAAAACTTGTAACCATGACCATGGTTCAGAATCAGAAGCTGTACGACAGACTGGACGTAACCTTATCTGATAAGGATATTATGGGCGAGAGCCTGTACAACGATATGCTTCCAGGTGTAGTTGAGGACCTGATAAACAAGGGAATCGCTCAGGAAGATCAGGGTGCAATCGTTGTATACCTTCCTCAGTTCAAGAATAAGGAAGGCAATCCTCTTGGAAACATCGTAAGAAAGAATGATGGCGGATATCTGTATACAACAACTGATATTGCATGTATCAAATACAGAGTTGAGAAACTGAAGGCTAACAGAATTCTTTACTTCACAGATTCTCGTCAGCAGCAGCATCTTGAAACTGTCTGGGCAATCTGTGAAAAAGCAGGTTATACAAACAAGAATGTATCCTTAGAACACTGTCCTTTCGGAATGATGTTAGGTAAAGACGGTAAGCCATTCAAGACAAGATCTGGCGGTACCGTTAAGCTGAGAGATGTTCTTGACGAGGCAGAATCAAGAGTAAAGGCACTGCTAGCAGATAGAAACTCTACTTTATCAGATGCAGATAAAGAGACCGTTATTCATAACATTGCAATGGGCGCTGTTAAATATGCAGACCTTTGCAAGAACCGTACAACAGACTATATCTTCGACTGGGATCAGATGCTGTCATTTGAAGGAAATACAGCACCATATCTACAGTACGCATATAGCAGAATCAGAGCTATCTTCCGTAAAGCAGAAGATATCAAACCAGGCAAGATTATCATCGGCTGTGAGGCAGAAGAAGATCTTGCAAACAAGCTACTGGCATTCTCAGAAGCTGTATACAGTGTTGGCAACAAGGCTCTTCCAAATCTACTATGCAACTATCTATTTGAATTATCAAATCTATTTATGCATTTCTACGAGGCCTGCCCAGTACTTAAGGATTCAGTAGATATGGAAACCAAGCAGAGCAGACTTGCACTGTGTGAAGTTACAGCAAAAGTTCTGAAACAGGGTCTTGGTCTTCTGGGAATTAATGTAATGGAGCAGATGTAAGAGTGGACAAGTACAAACAAGCATTATTGGTTTACTTTAATAAAACCAGGGAATTTTTACTTAAAAATAATGAAAATTCAAAAATTAAATATAAAAATCTGACTGTCTGCGGAATCGGTTTACTGGTTTTTATTTTAATTTGTCTGATGCTTGTTCCATCCAAACAGAACGATAACACAATGATGCTTCATCCGGATGATGTTTCCTCTTCAAATGAGGAAGTATCATTTGCGGACAACAATGCTGTTGCGGTAACACCTTCTGCAGATGATGAAACCTCTCTACAGCTCCAGAATAAACCTCAGTCAGAAGACAATGTTCCAACAGAAGCTCTGACTGAAGAATACAGCTCACCTGAAAGCCCAGCTGATGAAGAAAACACTGAAGATCCAGCTCAGAATGGAGATTCAGCTCAGGCAAATCAGGCAGAGAATTCAGATCAGACAATACAGGCAAAGGGAACATACCTTTACTGCGGTAAATACAACTCACAGAAGGCTGCATCTGAGCACAAGGCAACACTAGCCTTTTCAGCAGGTCTAATCTCTTCTGCAGTTGAAAAAAATGGCAACTTCACACTGAAAATAGGTCCATTCAAATCAAGAGACGAGGCTGTAAGTGCATTTGAAAAAATGGACAAACTATCTTTGGTTGATGAATGCCAGCTAGAAACAGAATAAGGATTATTTAATGACAACTATCGTATCAATTAGAAGAAATGGTGTCGTTGCTGTAGGTGGTGATGGCCAGGTAACAATGGGTCAGAGCACCATCCTTAAAGGCAATGCCAGAAAAGTTAGAAAGATTTTCCATGGAAAGGTTATCGCTGGATTTGCAGGATCAACCGCTGATGCTTTTACTCTTTTGGATCTTTTCGAAAAGAAGCTTGAGGAACATCAGGGAATACTGGAAAAAGCAAGTATCGAACTGGCTAAGCTATGGCGTTCAGACAGAGCCTTAAGAAAACTTGAAGCTATTCTTATTGTTGCAGATAAAAAAGACTCTCTGATGATTACAGGAACCGGTGATGTTGTAAAGATGGACGATGATGTTCTGGCAACAGGTTCAGGCGGAAACTATGCCCTGGCAGCAGCAAGAGCTCTTGTAGATAACACTGATTTATCTGCAGTTGATATTGTTAAGAAATCTCTTGATATTGCTTGCAACATTTGTGTGTTCACCAACGAAAATCATATTATCGAAACACTAGAGAACTAATAAAGATGTCAGAATTAACTCCTCGCGAAATTGTTAGCGAATTAGACAAATATATTATTGGACAGAAAGAAGCTAAAAAAGCTGTTGCAATTGCTCTAAGAAACCGTTGGAGAAGAATGCAGATCGGAAAGGATCTGCGAACAGAAATTGTTCCAAAGAATATTCTTATGATCGGACCTACCGGTGTAGGTAAGACTGAGATTGCCAGAAGACTTGCTAAACTGGCTAAAGCTCCTTTCGTAAAGGTTGAAGCAACAAAATATACCGAAGTTGGATATGTTGGTAAGGATGTAGAATCCATTATCAGAGAGCTTGCTGAAGTTTCTATGAAAATGGTTAAGGAAGAGGCTTTCAAGCATAACAGAGCTAAAGCAGAAGATGCTGCTGAGGAAAGAATTCTGGATGCACTGCTTCCAAATCCAAGCGCAACCGAAGAAGAGAAAAACAATTCATCAGCAAGACAGATGTTCAGAAAGAAGCTAAGAGAACATTCAATTGATGATAAAGAAATTGAAATCGAAATTTCTGATAAGAGTCCAACTGTAAATGTAATCGGTGGAGCTCCAGGAATGGACGAAATCAACGATCAGCTGCAGTCTATTTTTGACTCAATGCATGCTCGTAAGAAAACCATCAAAAAGATGAAGATTAGCGAAGCCTTCAAGATTCTTTTAGAGGAAGAGGCTGCTAAGCTTACTCAGAATGATGATTTAAGAACAAAGGCTATTGAGCTTGCAGAAAACAACGGCATTGTCTTCATCGATGAGATCGACAAGATCTGTCAGGAAGGCGGCGTTGACAGAGGTGTAGTATCACGTCAGGGTGTACAGCGCGACCTGCTGCCTCTAATCGAAGGCTCATCAGTAAACACCAAATACGGAATGTTAAAGACAGATCATGTGCTGTTCATCGCATCAGGTGCTTTCCAGATGTCAAAGCCATCAGATCTGATCCCTGAATTACAGGGTAGACTTCCTATCAGAGTTGAGTTATCTGCCCTTACCTCTGATGACTTTGAGAGAATTCTAAAAGAGCCTAACAACAGTCTGACAAAACAGTACGAACTGCTGCTGGGAACAGAAAACGTTACCGTAAAATTCGAAGAATCTGCTATTAAGAGAATTGCAGAGGATGCATTCAAGGTTAACGAAAAAACAGAAAACATCGGAGCCAGAAGACTTCATACTTTAATGGAGAAGATCCTTGAAGATGTTTCATTCTCAGCTCCTGATAAGGCAGGAAGCACAGTGATTATCGACGACAAGTATGTTGATGAGCATCTGGGTGATCTTGTTGAGAATGAAGATGTAAGCAGGTACATACTATAGTGATTGAAAAGAAACTCACTCCAAAAGAAAAGCTCCTGCTCGAGCAGTTAGATGAACTGTGTGGACTATGCACACAGTTTTCTGAACGTCTTTTGGAAACAGAAAAGACTCTCAATCAGAAAAATAAAGAGTTAGAGTCAATTCGTAGAGAAATGGCTCAGCTTCAGGAAGAGAATCAACACCAGAAAGAAATTCTGCAAACCTGGAGACAACGACTCGAAACCGCCCTAACTTCTCTTAAGTAGAAACTAATAAGCCTTTTCCAAAAGAAAAGGCTTTTTGAATTCAGTTTTCAGATTTTGCCATTCTAGTTATTGTCAGATGACACAGCTATATTCGCAGATTCCTTATCAGAAGTTTTCAGATGAATAATAGAAAAGGCAAATATTCCTACAATAATTCCTGCAAGCATAGACATAATATACTGAACAGGATGATCACTCAGAGGAATAATGAATATACCTCCGTGAGGAGCACATATTGAGCACTTAAAATACATTGATAAACCGCCAGTCAGAGCGGAACAGCAGACACAGGCTGTTCTCATGGCACTAGGATTTTTCTGAAGATAAGGAATAATACCCTCAGTAATAAATACAAGTCCCTTTCCAAGGGTGATATATCTTAGAGAATTTATTTTCTCAGAAAATACCTGTGGAATAAGAATGCTTGCCAGAGCGGCTGCTATAGGAGGAACCATTCCTCCAGCCATGATAGAGGCCATAACCAGTCCGCCAGGTCCCTGTTCAGGTAAGCAGTCAGCCAGGAACAGAACGCCAATTGCATAAGCCATCTTATTGATCGGTCCGCCCATATCAAATGACATCATTCCAGCCAGAAGAGCGCCTATAATTACCAGCGTATACACTGATGATTCGGCGAAGAATGAGTTTATATAACTATCAACAAACTCAGCCGGTATATTGGTAAAGAACACAGCAATTGCTGCGGTTCCAAGAGCTCCCATCAGAGGATATAAAAGCAGAGCAACCGTCGCATCGTGCCCCTTTAGAAACCTTCCGGCAAAAAGAGTAGTCAACAGGGCTACGGCACCACCAACAAAGCCGTTTACAACTGCACCAATAACACCGCTTCCGCCAAGATCTGCCATAACACCACCGGTAAATCCGGCAACCAGTGCAGTTCTACCTCTGATTGAGTAAGCAATAAAAGCACTTAAGATTGGGAATAGAAGAGTTCCAATACTATAGCCGACACGGTCAAAGAAGAAACCAAACTGAGTATCATTAACAATGTCCAGTCTTGCAAAGGCGGACAATATACCAGCTGTAGCTGCAAGAGGCATCAGATAAGCCATTCCTGACATTAAATGGCGATACAGACGCATTGAAACAGAGGTTGAACCCAGGAAACCGGACTGATATTTAGGACATTTCGGATCTAAAGCTGATTTAATAAGATTCTTTGGTCGTCTTATTCCCTCAACCACACCAACTCGAATTAAAGGCTTTCCAAGGAATCTGTCCATATCAACGATTCTGTCGGCAGCAACAATAACAGCCTTTGCTTTGGAAATCTCTTCAGGAAGAAGTTTGTTTCTATTTCCTGCGGCACCATCAGTTTCAACCTTAATAGAGATTCCCATCTCCTTGGCCTGTTTTTCCAGAGCCTCGGCAGCCATATAGGTATGAGAAAGACCTGCAGGACATGCGGTCACAGCAACAATATCGTAATAACCTATGTTGGAAGAAGTTTCTTTACTTTCTTTTGAAAGCTTTTCTTCCTCAGCTACTTTTAATTTCTGCTGACGCTGTTTTTCCTTTTCAATTTCGGCTTCATCAGCCTTATTGATTATTCTTAAAAACTCATCAACACTCTGAGCTGAGTTCAGAGAATTTCTGAATTCCTCGGATATAAGCAGAGTTGATAGACGAGCTAAAACATCAAGATGTGCATCTGAAGCATGATGAGGAGAAGCAATCATAAAAAAAAGCTTGGCTGGTTTTCCATCTAGACTGTCAAATTCCACGCCCTGAGGAACAACCATGGCAGATAAACCAGGCTTTGTAACACCTGCACTCTTTGCGTGTGGGATTGCGACGCCTTCTCCCAAACCGGTTGAAACTTTTGCTTCTCTGTCAAATACAGCGGTTCTAAAGCGCTCAGCATCATTTAGACAACCGCTTTCTGCAACTAAATCAACAAGATTATTGATAGCCTGCTCTTTTGTCGATACCTCAACATTTAACCTAACAGACTGTGGATTTAGTAAATCGCAAATTCGCATGAGTTTTCCTTTTAACTGTCGTGTATATTAAGTTTAATCGACAGTCTTATTACGGCAAGTTTTAAATCTATAAAATATTACGTTTAAATTGTTATTACCGTATTATTAAACCTGTTTAACGTGAATTCCTGGACATAAAGGCTCGTTATTATCAGATTTACAGCCCTTGAAAGTCTGATCCATATCCAGTGAAGGCATTTCCATCTGAGGATGACCTATAACTCTTGCTGGTACACCAACAACAGTTGTGTGTGATGGAACATCTGCAAGCACAACAGAACCGGCTCCAACAATTGCACCCTCTCCTATTCTGATATTGCCAAGAATTTTAGCTCCGGCACCAATCATCACGCCTTTACATACCTTAGGATGACGATCACCGCATTCTTTTCCTGTTCCACCTAAAGTCACATCATGAAGAAGAGAGACTGTATCTTCGATAACAGCAGTTTCACCAATAACAATATTGGTTGCATGGTCAAGCATCAGACCTTTTCCGATTTTTGCTGCAGGGTGAATGTCCACTGAGAATACATCTGAAATTCTGCTTTGAATATAGCAGGCCAGATCTTTTCTATCCTGTTCCCAAAGCCAGTGAGAAATTCTCCATGATTCAATAACATGAGGACCTTTTAGGAACATCAGAATTCTTACAATTGAACTTGATGCAGGATCACGAGTAAGCACTGCATAAACATCGGCAATTGCATTCTCCAGAAGACAGCGGTTTTCTGCATAAGCCTGCATGCAAACCTGAAACAGCTGCTGTTTATCGACTTCACGAGTGGCAAGCTTTGAAGAAATAATTCTTGCAAGACACTGATCGAAATTTGAACATGTAAAGACAAGTTTGTTAAACAAATCAGCCAGAACCGGTTCGCTCTCCATAATTGAAAGAGACTGCTGTTTGAAATCAGCCCAGAATCTATCAATTACCTGATTTTCGTAATTACTGTTTGCCTGTGTTTCCAATTGCTTATCTCTGATTGACTAATTTTGCTGTAATTTCGAATCATCGAAATTTACTGTTTCATAGGTTTCTTTTTCATCAGGTTCCATATGTAGAATAATCTCTGCATCAGGAAAATCCTTTCTGATATTAAGCTCTGCCTCATTAACGACATTATGAGCCTTCTCAAGACTCATATTTCCGTCCATCACAATATGTCCCTGAATAAATATTATAGGACCGGCACTGTGGGTTTTCAGATCATGAATTGAAAGAACACCTTCTGTTCTGACAATAGCCTGCATTATTTTGTTCATTGAAGCCTGATCCAATGAACGGTCAAGAAGGGTCTGAACTGCCTCAACTCCAATCTGATATGCACCTTTTAGAATAAACAGACCAATGCAGCATGCAAAGAATCCATCGGCCCATTCATAGCCGTAACCGCTGAGGAATAGAGCAATAATAACACCAATATTCAGACTTACATCAGATAAGTAGTGAAGTCTGTCCGCAGCAATTGCCTCTGACTGAGTCTTTCTGAACACATAAGTCTGAAACACAACCAGAAGAACAGTAAAAATTATACAGATAATACTTACGTATAAGGCTAAATCAATATGCTCAATGCTAACTGGATTAACACACCTTTCAATGCCGTGGCTGATCAGAAGAACAGCAGAACCACCAATGAAAGCAGCCTGAGCCAGAGATGCCAGAGACTGAGATTTATGGTGACCGAATCGGTGTTCATCATCTGGTGGAGATAATGAAAACTTAAGAGCAAGAAGATTTACTAAAGATGCCAATAAATCGAAAATGGAATCAGTTAAAGATGCAAAAATTACAGTAGATGAGGATATCATCCATACAACGAATTTGATCAGGATGAAAAGAACCGCGGTAAAAACAGATGCCCCACCGGCTAGTAGTACCAGTTTTCTATACTGTCCAAGTTGTGTTTTTTCCATTTCTATTTCCTATTGCCCACGAGGATAGTATATTACATGTCATAATCTTTCTAAAGCATAGAAATTTATGATAAAAATAATCTTTTTCATAA
>JAGDBH010000284.1 GCA_017959135.1 Succinivibrio sp.
ATAAGATGATTCTTTTTAGAATATTTGAGTTTAATCTCTAATTAAATCGAGGTAAAGTGGAAAAAATTTTTGTAACTTTCCCAAGCCCGAACTGACAGCCTCCATTTAAAATTGCAAAATATCCATATCGATTTAAGAAAAAGGATCAGATATGGATGCTCCAAAAATTGCAATAACATCTCAGTACCAATCATTCACATCTATTATTGATTGGCTCGAAATATATGATGCATATGTGGAATCTAAATTGTCATACAGAACCTTCTACAAACAGGTATTTCCCTCTCTCATAAAGAACCTCATGCCAGATGGCTATATTCCTTCAATAACGACATTTAATAAACATATTTTCAAAATAAAAAAAGACGGCAAGGATAATTACATACGGCAAACAAGAGGAATAGCAAATTATAAGAGATGGAATAACATTTATGATGAACTGGTTTCATCTGGTTTGAGTATGAATTCATTTTTTGAAAAATATATAAAAGGAAATGTGAAATGTGCAAGAAGTGGCTTTTACAAACGGATGCTCAGAATTAAGCAGGAGAGGTTAAAAATGTTGAATTTAGATTCTAATGAGAAAAGAGTTGATGTTGTTACAATTGAGTCTCCACAACTTTCACAGACACAGAGAACCCCCTCACTCTCAGAACAAGTATCTCTCTCTCCTAAGAAGCCTGTAACCGTAACAGTCAATTTAACATGCGGTGCTTCTATTAGTTTTGAAAGCTCTAATCCTGAATATTCTGTGGCAAAAATCATTGCAACATCAGGAAGGATGTAACCATGAAAATAGACTTCAATAATGGAAAGATAACTCTGGTAATAGTACCTTTTGATTTAAGGTATGGATTTTATCGTCTGGCACAGATCTCAGCAGAGCTACTGCATATTGATATAAACAAAGGTCAGGACTATGTTGTATTTATTTCTAAACAGCGTTCAATTGCCAAAATTATTCACTCTGATTCCAAGGGAAATCTACTGATTACCAGAAAACTGCATCAGAACAAGTTTCAGCTTTTACTGGCACGAGCTAACGGTCCTGCAGCTGAACCTTTAACAGCACGGGAATTAGAGTCTTATCTGGATGGAGAACCTTTGGAAATAAAGCGCACATCTGTACTTAAAGGCTAAATTATTTATTGAGATAACTCACAGATTTAAAACAAAATAATCATTAAAAACTGCCTGTTTTTGCATAAGAAATCAGCAGATATACCTCCACTTAAAAATACCTCGTATCGATCGATCCAGATCGACCGAGATCTCCAAATGACCTCAGGTATCTCCCCCTATTACAGCATTACAAAAGTCTCGCTACATGGCTCTATTCCGCAATCTGATGCGGTTTAAAGAGTATTTGTAATAAGGTAAAATAATGATAATTAAAGATGTAATAAACAAGAAAGCAAATGACAAAGAATAATCTCCAGAATCTGAGTAAAGACGAGTTACTGAAACTGCTTCTACAGTCTCAATCTGAACTGACTGAGACAAAGGAGGCATTGGAAAATACCAGGAACGAGCTCAAAAAAAGTAACGAAAAGAACGTAATGCTGGAAGAGCAGTTAACAGGCGTTCAGAAAGTTACAGCAGAAGGATTAACTCAGTTGTCTGAGCTGACTAATATGCTAAATAAGAGGGTATTCATTCTGGATGATGTACTATCAAAGAGTCTTAAAGGCCAGCTGGAGTTTGCATTTGCAGAACAGGTGGAATGGATTCAGAATGCCCGAAGCCTGTTCAATCAGACTCCTTTTAATAAAGGCTCTGACGTCAAAGGCAGTAAGAAGAAGCTTGATGATGCAGAAGCAGCAACCAAAAAGCTAAATGGGTCAATTAATAATGCTGGCAGAAGCATTAAGCGAGTAGCTAAAACCATAGCCGAAGCTGTAACTGCAATGGCTGGTATTGATAAGACCACATACGGAAAAGCTGCCGCTGCGATAAATTCCTTTGTCGAACCTGCAAGAAAAGATGAAGAGAAAAAGAAATCAAAAGGCAGAGTAGCTAAGAACAGAGCAACTACCAAGACAGTATCTGCATCACTAAAAAATCATATCTGCAAATCCTGTGGCGGTACCACTTTACCTTATGAGACAGGAAAGCTTGTAGACAAAGTTATCGGTGCCAACCATAAACTTAACG
>JAGDBH010000285.1 GCA_017959135.1 Succinivibrio sp.
AATGACAATAAAGAAGTTTATCTTTTGTCGAATATGGCAAACAGGCATGGTTTAATCACAGGCGCAACCGGAACAGGTAAGACTGTTACTCTTCAGACAATGGCAGAAAGCTTCAGTCAGCTTGGTGTACCTGTATTTCTATCAGATGTTAAAGGCGATTTATCCGGTATCGCTGTAAAATCCTCCCCTTCCGGAAAGATAGCAGAAAGAATCGAGAAGCTTCAGTTAAGAGATCTGGGATATGAATCCCGCGGATTTCCTGTAGCCTTCTTTGATGTCTACGGAGATAAGGGGCACCCTCTTAGAACAACAATCTCAAGTATGGGACCTCTGCTTCTTTCAAGAATTCTCAACCTCAATGAGGTTCAGAGCGGACTAATGCACATAGTCTTCAGAATAGCAGATGATAACGGAATGCTGCTTTTGGACTTAAAAGACTTAAAGGCTATGTTAAAGCATGTTTCTGATGAAAAGGCAAAATATCAGGAACATTACGGAAACATTTCCTCTGCCAGTGTCGGAGCTATCCAGAGAGGACTTCTTCGTCTGGAAGATGAAGGTGGAGATCTGTTTTTTGGTGAGCCTGAGCTTAATATCGAAGATTTAATGCAGAGCGATGAAAACGGCTACGGACAGATTAACATTCTTGAATCAGAGAAGCTAATCAATAATCCAAAAATCTACTCAACCGTACTGCTGTGGCTTTTATCAGAACTATACGAGAAACTGCCAGAGAGAGGAGATAAGGAAAAACCTTTAATGGTATTCTTCTTTGATGAGGCTCATCTGCTGTTTAACGATGTTGAGCCATCCCTTCTTCAGAAAATCTGTCAGGTGGTAAGACTTATCAGATCAAAAGGTGTTGGAGTCTACTTTATCAGTCAGAATCCTTCAGATATTCCTGACGAGGTTTTAGGTCAGCTTGGTAACAAGATTCAGCATGCACTAAGAGCCTTTACACCAAAAGATCAAAAGGCACTTAAGGTTGCAGCAGATTCATTCAGAGCCAATCCAGAATTTTCAACAGAAAAAGCGATTGGCGAGCTTGCTGTAGGAGAGGCTCTGGTATCATTCCTTGATGAAAAAGGTACTCCACAGATTGTTGAAAGAAGCTTTATTGTTCCTCCTCAAAGTCAGGTTGGACCAATTGACGATGCTCAGAGGAAAAATCTGATTAGAACATCTCTGCTTGCCGGTATTTATGACACAGCTGTTGACAGAGAATCCGCATACGAGATTCTTACTCAGAAGGCTCTTTCCGACAGAGAAGAGGCTAAAAGAGCCATTGAGGAAAAAGAAAGACAGAAACAGCTTGTAATACAGGAGCGTCAACGTATTCAGGAAGAAAGACTTCGTATGGCTCAGGAGCGTCATCAGGCTGCAATGCAGAGACAGAGCGAAAGAGCCTCGAGATCTAATCCGACTGTAGTAGACCAGATCATAAGAAGTACAGGCAGAACCATTACCTCCTCAATAGGAAGATCAATCGGAAGAACCATTGTAAGAGGTGTTCTGGGAAGTATCTTCGGAAGCAAATAGAAAAGCGGCAGACGCAAACCTTTCCTTATGATTCTGATAACAAACTTCTGGCTATGCTGAATTCTATTGAGCAGACGGTATTCAGAAACGGTGCTTATTATTCTGAAATTACAGGAGTTCAGAAAGAACTTTTGAATGCTTTAGATATTTCTCTGCCAACACCTGAACCATATGGAAAAGTAGGTAAAGAAGAGGAAGACATAGATGAGGATGATGACATCAGATCACTTGATGAGCTGGAGATTGTTTTATACAAGCTCAAGGCTCAATCAAAATAAAGGCAGGAGCTTTAGTCCTGCCTCTACTAGAAACCTAAACATATAAAAACTAACAAAGTTTAGGATGCTTTTTACGGCATTCCCCTTTTACCTATAAACTAAATCTCAGCTGGCCATTTACATACAAAACAACCAGCTAACACTAAAAAGCTTAAGAAACCTTCTGAGCAAGACTCTTTAGCATATCAGTCATTGATTTAGTAATATTAGATACAGTCTCAACCATAGCATTATACTGACCAAGCTGGAACTGCAGCATAATCATATCTTTCTGCTGGTCTTCTCCAGAACCGCTACCAACCTTAGCAATTGCAGCTTCAAGAGTTGCTTTCTGCTGGTCCATTCTGTTCTGTAAAGCTGAAATACCAAGTGAAGCTAAATCCATAATTATCCCCTGGGTAAAACCTTAATCAACCAAATCAACTCTGCTGATTACAGATATCAACTGCAATATCAACAGCATTCTTCAAAGCTGCAAGCTTCTTGAATGTTACAGAATCCAAACCTTCATCCATAGCCTTCTTCAGATCAAAAGACCAGGTTGAATACTCCTTTCCCAAATTATAGAAGACTTTCTGGTCCTTTTCTTCCCAGGCTTTAAAAACGTCACTCTGCCCTAGATTGTAATTCATAATCGACACGTCCTTATATTTATCTGCTACCTGTCTGCACTGTAATCCATAAACTGCTTTGCAGTAAGTGCTTCAGGAGAATGCTTGTCTTTAATCTTGTTATAAATAGTTCCTGCTTCATCGCTGTTGCGCTGCAGACTTAACGAAATAACCTTTAGAGAAAGAGTATCATCATCCTCTGACAG
>JAGDBH010000286.1 GCA_017959135.1 Succinivibrio sp.
GAAACTATCTTAATCTGTTTATCATCAGGGATTTCCTGATAGGAAAGAACTCTAAGTCCAGGAATAGTGTTCTTTACAAATCTTGATAAGGTTGAACGCAGAATTCCTGAAGTCAGGAGAATAGCTGGTTCGCCTTCCATTTCCTGTGCCTGGGTTGCATCCATAAGAGATCTCTGAATTCTGTCAGCCATTCCAGGTTCAATACCGATACCCTCAGAACCGCCGGTCTCAAGTGACTTGTGTAAAACCTTCTCAAGCTCTGGAGCAAGTGTAATAACAGGGATTACATTCTCTGACCCCACAATATCCTGAATAATCAGTCGTCTTAGACCAATACGGCAGGCTGCGGTAAGAACCTCAGGATCCTGACTCTTAGGACCATACTCAACCAGAGTCTCAAGCACAGTACGCATATCTCTGATTGGCACACCTTCATTTAGCAGATTCTGCAGAATATGGGTCAGAAGACCAAGATTTACAACAGATGGAATCAGACCATTTACAAGCTTAGGCTGAGATTTTGCAACAATATCCAGAATAGTCTGAACCTCCTCCTGACCGATTAGCGAAGCGCAGTTATTAGCAAGAATCTGAGATAAGTGTGTTGCAATAACAGTTGAACAGTCAACAACGGTATAGCCTAACCCTAAAGCCTTATCGTTATCAGTTTTGCTGATCCATACAGCATCGAGGCCAAAGGCAGGATCTTTTGCCTTTAGACCTGGAATTTCACCGAATACCTGACCTGGGTTGATGGCCATATCTCTTTCAGGCTGAATTTCAGCCTCACCATAGGTCACGCCCATAAGGGTAATTCTGTAGAAATTAGGACCTAAATCCAGATTATCTCTGATATGAACTGGAGGGATCAGGAAGCCTAAATCCTGAGAAAGCTTCTTTCTTACGCCCTTTACACGGTTTAAAAGTTCACCGCTCTGATTCTTGTCAACCATAGGAATAAGACGATAGCCAACCTCAAGTCCGATGACATCAACCTCTGATACATCATCCCATGACAGCTCCTTCATATCAGGAGTAGGTTTGGCTGAAGCTGTTGCAGTTGCCTTTTCCTTTTCTTCCTGTGCCTTTTTATTCTCAACATAGTGCAGAGCTAAACCGATAGCAGCACATAATGAGGATAACAGCAGGAATGCTACATGAGGCATGCCAGGAACAATTCCCATAACAAAAAGGATGCCTGATGAGATAAGCAGTGTCTTAGGTTTTGAGAATAGATCGGTTACAACCTGCTGTCCCATTTCCTGCTTTGAGCTGCTCTGACGGCTGACGATAATTGCAGAGGCTACTGATAAAAGCAGTGAAGGAATCTGTGCCACCAGACCGTCACCGATGGTCAGCAATGTAAAGATAGATGCTGATTCAGCAACTGTCAGATTAAAGCTGAAGGTACCAATGATAATACCGCCAACAAGGTTGATGGCCATAATCAGAAGACCTGCTACAGCGTCACCTTTAACGAATTTCGAGGCACCGTCCATGGAGCCGTAGAAGTCTGCCTCACGGGTAACCTCAAGACGTCTTTCGCGTGCCTGCTCCTGATCAATAATACCTGCGTTAAGGTCAGCGTCGATGGACATCTGCTTACCAGGCATAGCATCCAGAGTGAAACGGGCAGAAACTTCTGCAATTCTTCCGGCACCGTTGGTGATAACCTTGAAGTTAATGATAATCAGGATGGCGAATACAATAATACCTACGGTATAGCTACCGCCCATTACCACATTACCGAAGGACTCAATAACCTTACCTGCAGCTGCGGTACCGTTCTGACCGTTTAAAAGAATCACACGGGTTGAGGCAACATTCAAAGATAGACGAAGAATTGTCGCCATCAGAAGAACAGCTGGGAATGAACCAAAATCAAGAGGCTTCTGAGAATAGATTGAAACCAGAAGCACAATCATGGATAAGGCAATGTTGAAAGAGAACAGAATATCCAGAAGAAAAGGTGGCATTGGAAGAGTAATCATGGCCAGACAGGCTAATACCAGAATAGGAGTACCAACCTTGAGCATTGATACTTTCTTTAGCGTTGTCGAGCCGATTTCCAGGCCTTTTGCAACTTTCTGATTACTCTTTGCTTTAGTAAGTGCAGGTCCTAGAAAATTTACTTTATCTTTAAGTGCCACGTGTCAAAATTCCGTCCAGACTATATAGTTACAAGCCTTAGAAGCAAATAGTGTGCCTAGCTTTGGAAAAGTTTATCAAACTCCATGAGTTTTTGAATAAGCAGTTTATATTCTTGCCACTTACCTCTATATATTTCCTGAGCATACGGATGGATGCTAACATTTTTAGGCAGAGGAGCACTGCTGTTTACAAGCTCAATCATCCGAGGAATAAGAACAAACTGAAGCCACTGATGAAACTCCATTGTGTCCATAAAAAAAGGAGTCTGACTCAGAAAGGCCTCATCTGCAGGTCTGCTTTCAGCATCAGACCAGAGATTCAGATTCTTAAGCTCTTTTTCAATCTCAGATAAAGCCAGAATAATTGTTGCTTCTTTAGTTAACTTAGACATGTTCTGAAAAATACTGTTCTAAAATGGTAACTGCGGACAGAGAATCAATAGCTCCCTTGTCTTTTGCAAGGGCTCTGAATCCACCGCGCTCAAAGATTTCCTCCTTTGCAGAGGCCGAAGTCAGTCGCTCATCAATAAAGACAACTTCCTTTTTGTACTTTTCCTTTAATCGGTTGCCAAACTTTCTGGCCTTAAAGGTCATCTCCTGCTCTGTTCCATCCATATTCAGAGGAAGACCTACTACAAAAACAGCAGGAAGCCAGTCTCTAACAAGCTTATCTAAAGCATCTGCATTCGGAATTCCATCCCTGGCCTGAATAGATTTCTGAGGAGAACAGGTCTTTGTGGTGGTATTTCCTGTAGCCACACCGATATGATGAAGGCCAAAATCAAAAGCTAGGATCGTACTCAAATTAAATTTGCTCCGGCAAAGGAAATAGGGGCTCTGCGGGAATCACCGAAGAGAGCTGCGCCCATAACGTTATACTCTTTTAATGACTCAAAGATCTCATCCCCAAGCATTCCGTGCAGTGAATTAGGAACAACTGTAGTAGTGATAACCAGAGGAAGACTTCTGGCTCGGCGTGTTCTTAGAAGATCAGGGATAACCTGCTTGTCAAACGAAGTAATCCTCTCATTGTTCTGACACAGAGAATCGATAATTAAAAGATCAACCGTGCTCAGACGATCCCATCTTGTAGACTTCTCCTCCACATCAACAGTTGTATCGGTAGAACTAGGAGTTCTGCAGCGCTTAATCTCCTGATAAGAACAGATCTCAACATCCTTCCATAACTTGTTTAAGTAATAGTTGGCTATACAGTTGGAAATTACAGTTTTTCCTGTGCCAGGATTTCCCTGCAGAAGAAAAAGCTGAGGCTCTGAGTCAAGCTGAGCTGCAAGTGAAGATGATGCACAGAAGCCCTGTGCTGTATTAACAGCCTGATTATTGAACTGGTCTTTCTGAATTCTGTCAAAGGTATATTCAGGATTTACTCTGTGAGACTCATATACAGAATTAATAAAATTCCTGTGATTCTCTGATCTTCTCTGAGCAATCTCTTTACTTGCCTCAATTGCTTCTCTTCTACGGATCTCTTTGATATCAAGATCAGAATTGTCAACTGAATCAAAGTCAAAATGCTGCCCCGACAGCTGCTCAATTGCATTTACTAAAGTTTTAAAACCGTTTTTAACGGTACCCTTCTTTTTAAAATCTGACATAGACTACTCTTTGCTCTGTGTATTCTGTCACGTTCCGGAGTATTAACAACAAACTCATATTAACAGCAGGAGCAATTCTTTCACAAATCCTGCCTGTATTTGGAGAATCTCTATCTCAACTGTAACAGATTATATATTTTTTCGTGACGTATCACCGTGTCCGAGCAGGTGTTTTAACATTAAAGTCGAAAAAAGTTTATTCTATATTGAACAACAGGAAATTGTACTTTAAGAGATGATTTTAGGCTAGTCA
>JAGDBH010000287.1 GCA_017959135.1 Succinivibrio sp.
ATGCCCAGAGGAGCTGTAAGCAGAGTGATTATTACCTTCTTGATACTCTGAAGCTCAAGCATCAGAATTACCAGAATTGAAATTGCCATAACAGGTGCAGGAGCCAGGAATGAGGCAGTATTTTTCTGGCTGTCCTCAAGACCTCCATCAAGTTCAATACTGTATCCTCTAGGAAGAGTCCTTCTGAATTCCTTAATATCACTGTAGATCTGAGCTGTAACATCATCACCGCTAAGACCATCTTTTACCTCTGCGCAGATTTTTACTGCAGGCAGTCTGTCTCTGCGAAGAATATTGGCCTCTTCTACACCAGCCTCTAGATTTGCAACAGATGAAAGACTCAGTTTCTTTCCGTCAGGAAGCTCGATAGGCATATCAGATAGAGTCTGGTAGATATCAGAATTCATAGACTTTAATCTGAAGATGATAGGTATGGTTACATCCTTGTCCTGAATTGAACTGATTATCTCTCCAGAAGTCAGAAGCTTTACCTGCTGAGCAATAGAGCCTGAGGTAAGACCAAGCTGCTTTAACTTCAGATTCTGAGTCTTGGTATCAAGACTTATCATCTCTTCTCCGCCCTTCTTTCTGATATTCAGAAGGCTGTCATAGGTATACATGATTTTCTCAAGATCTGAGGTTATGGTTCTGACCTTGTTAAGATCAGGTCCCTGAACTCTGAAGGTAACGGCATATTCAGTAGGAGAACCGGTAACAATCAGCAGTGTATGGCCGATAACCTCAGGGAAACGTTCACGGATAAGAGCTTTTACTTCAGATTCAAGTCTGGATCTCTCCTCTATACCCTTTGCAACCATAATGAATTCAGCCATATTTGGCTTCGCATTGGCAGGAGAGAAAGTAAGCACAAATCTAGGATTTCCCTCTCCTACGGTATAGGAGTAATACTCAAGATTCTCGCTGTTTTTTATTTCTTCAGCAAAGCGGGCAGCAACTTCCTCACTGTTCTTATAGGATGCTCCTGCAGGAAGTTCCATTCTTAAAACCAGTTCAGGATGAGAAGATGCAGGGAAGAACTCAGTACGAAGCTGAGTAAAACCAAAGGCACAGAGTACAAACAGAACTGACACAGAAATCAGTACAGTAACTCGCTTTTCAATACAAAGGATCAGAAGTTTTCTGTACTCTGCTCTGAAACGCTTAATAAAACCGGAAAAACGGCTTTCCTTCTGTTTAGATACATCTCCAATCAGGTGATATGCAAAAAGTGGAGTCGCAAGACCTGCAACAAACCAGGAAACGATCAGTGCAATACTTATGACATAGAAAAGAGTACAGCAGAATTCAGATGCGGAACCTTCAGCAAGAGCGACAGGAATAAATCCGGCGCAGGTAATGAGGGTGCCTGTTAGCATTGGAATTGCGGTTTCGCTGAATGCTACAACCGCAGCCTCAACTTTTCCAAGGCCTTCATGAAGTTTTACGATAATCATTTCAATAACAATCATCGCATCATCAACCAGAAGTCCAAGACCAATGATAAGTCCACCTAAAGAAACACTCTGCAGGTCAATTCCCATGTAATACATGATGGAGAAGGTAATGGCAAGCACAAGAGGAATACACAGGGCAACAACAAGTCCGGCATGAGTTCCAAGACTGAATATACTTACACCGAAAATAATGATCAGAGCCTCAACAAGACAGCGGACAAAGCTGAAAATTGCGTTATCAACATTCTTTGCCTGATCCGCAACCTTGTGCAGTTCCATTCCCGCAGGCAGTGAGGAGCTACACTCTTTTACGACCTTTTTAAGCTCATCACCAAAATCAATTATATTCTCACCGGAAACCATTGATACAGCTATACCGATTGCAGGTTCTCCGTTATAGAAAAAGGCTTTTTCACCAGTCTCAACGTAGGTGTTTCTGATATTGAGAATATCGGATAATCTTATGACTCTTCCGTTTTTATTTATAGGAAGCAGAGAGAGCTCTGTTTCTGATTTAAAGTTGTTATTCACTCTTAAAGGGATCATATCCTTCTGACCGGAAATGATGCCTGAATCAGTTACTGTATTTTCACTCTGAATAAGTCTTTTAATATCGGATACGCTGACATCTGATTTCATCATTACATAGGGATCAGCATCCGCATAGATACACTGGGTTCTGTCACCTATCAGCATGACTTTCTTGGTCTGTTTGAGATTCAGAATCGCGGCCTTTATTTTCTCGGCCTCATCCTTCATATCACGCATGGTATAGCCGTCATCTGCGGTTAAAGCGTAAATCATGCCGTAAACATCATCAAAGTGATCATTTACCTGAGGAGTTTCAACACCTGAAGGCAGATTTGGTGTTTCTGAGATAACCAGATTACGGGCATCAGTCCAGAGTCGACGAATATCCTGCTTGTCTACAGAATCCTTAAGATTCACATAGATAATGCTCTGACCAGGCATAGAATAGCTTTCTATATGATCGAGCTTTTCAAGATCCTGAAGTCTTTTCTCCAGAACATCCGTAACCTGTTCCTCAACCTGTTTTGCAGTTGCTCCCTGCCACTGTGTATAGATAACCATCTGCCTGATTGTATAATCAGGATCTTCCATTCTGCCTAGGGATATGTAGGAAAATACACCGGAAATAATAAGAAGAGCTGAAAAGAAATAGATCAGAGCCTTATGAGAAAGGCTCCATTGTGCAAGATTAAAACGCATTACATAATCTCCACAATCTGACCTTCGTGAAGTCTGTTGGCTCCGGCTGTTACAATAACATCCCCCTGATTCAGACCTGATTTGATTTCAACCTTATCTTCCTTAAG
>JAGDBH010000033.1 GCA_017959135.1 Succinivibrio sp.
AATTGATCCTTCCATGAATGGAAAGAAGGTTGTTGTTACAATCAAGATCGGTTCAAACGGAATTGTTTCTGATGAAAGCTGTCAGGGCGATGAGAAGGTATGTAAGAGTGCATTGGATGCAATCAGACTGGTGGGTATGTTCCCAGCACCTCCTGCAACATGTCCAGAGTGCTCGAATATTAAAATTTCAATGACACCTAAGCTTTAGATAAGCAAAGGCCGGTTAATATAATGTACAAGGGGAGTTAGACAAGAATGCTAAAACGTTTTTTTGCGTCAATTGCTTTTCTCTTAGCTGCAACTACAGCTAATGCAGATCTGCAGATTGAGATTACTGGTGGTATCAACGAGGGCCACAAAATTGCTGTGTATCCATTTACACAGAATCCTGCTGTAAAACTGGATGTGGCTTCAGTTGTTTCAGCAGATTTAATGAGATCAGGTAAGTTCTCTCCAATTGCTTCATCAGCTCTGCCTCAGGGCGCTGTTGCAAATGGCAGTATTACCAATCTTGATGCTGTAGCAGCTACCGGAGCTGAGGTTGCTGTTTCAGGTGTCGTTAATGAGGTTGGTGCAAACACCTACAATGTAGAGTTTGTTGTTACCGGTCTTCAGGGCGCTAACAAAGGAAAGGTTTTAGCTCACTTCAAGGGTAACTCTTCTGCTGCAACCATGCGTCAGGCTGCTCACCGTGTATCAGACAGAGTATATGAGGTATTCACTGGCCAGAAAGGCTGTTTCAGAACCCGTATCGCTTATGTTGTATACAAGAAAGGTGCAACCTTCCCATATCAGCTGATGACTGCTGATTATGACGGCTATAATGAGACTCCTATTGTTAAGTCAACTCAGCCTGTTATGACTCCTGCATGGTCCCCAGATGGAAAGAGACTGGCATACGTAAGTTTCGAGAAGAGAACTCCTGCAATCTTTGTTCAGGACATCTACTCAAAGAAGCGTACCAAGCTATCTTCATTCTCTGGTCTGAACAGCTCTCCATCATGGTCACCTGATGGTACCAAGATTGCTATGACACTTTCAAAAGATGGTCAGCCTGATATTTACTACTATGATCTGTCTGCTTCAAAGTTCGTTCGTGTAACAGCTAACAGAGCAATTGATACCGAGCCAACATGGGCCGCAGACAGCAAGGCTCTTTACTTCACTTCAGAGCGCGGCGGTAAGGCTCAGATTTATAAGTTTGATTTTGCAACCAGCAAGACTGAGCGTGTGACCTATCAGGGTGCACGTAACCTGTCAGCAAAATCAATTCCTGGAACAAATTCACTGATCGTTATTACTCAGGTAAATGGATTCCGTGTGGCTCGTGTTGATGCAGATGGTAGCATTTATATGCTAACTACATCATCTTTAGATGAATCACCAAGTGTTGCACCTAACGGAAGTATGGTAATATACTCAACAGTGTATCAGGGTAGAAAAGGTCTAGCCCTAGTTTCAGCTGACGGCAGATTTAAGGCAAACCTTCCATCAAGCTCAGGTGAGATTAGCGCACCAGCTTGGGGTCCACTTTTATCAAAATAACTTCATAAATTTAAGGAATTGAAAATGTTTAAGAAGTATTTGTCAATTTTACTGTGCTCAGTAGCAATTTGCTCTTTAACTGCTTGTTCTACATCAGATGATTCTTCAGCAATGGTTGAAGACGGTTCATCAGATGCAGCTTTAGGTCTAGATGCTGATGGTGCTTTAACAGTTGGCGATCCAAATGCTCGTGACTGCTTTAACGGCCCAGCTGAGTTACAGGGTAACAACACAGTTTACTTTGCTTACAACTCAGAGAACATCCAGGATCAGTACTTAGGTGTTATGCAGGCTCATGCTCAGTACCTAAAGAAGAATCCAGATGCTAGAGTTATCATCGAAGGACATACTGACGAGCGTGGTACCCCAGAGTACAACATTGCTCTAGGTGAGAGAAGAGCTCGCTCTGTTGCTCGTTATATGCAGAACCTGGGTGTTGATGTAAACCAGCTTTCAATCGTAAGCTATGGTGAAGAGAAGCCTGCAATTGATGGCCACAACGAAGGTGCTTGGTCAAAGAACCGTCGTGCAGTTTTAAATTACTAATTTAAAATTCTATTAGATTGATTATTTGAGGGCGTAAAAGTAAATTTTTACGCCTTTTTAATAATAGTCAGGTATTTTTGTTCTTTCTGGAATTGCAAAAGTTCAGTTATTGGTTGAGGTAAATCGGTGAACAAATTTTATTCTTTGTCTAAAAGATCATTTGCAATCTCTTTGATTCTTTCTGCATTTGTTTTTATAAATCCTGCTTATGCTGATGCTCAGATTGATTCAATGCAGCGTGCTATGTTAAACATGCAGAATCAGATTCAGCAGCTTCAGGATAAACTTGCTGAATCACAGGGACAGATTGAAGAGTTAAATCATGAGAAAAAGATTCTGGCCGCAGAAAATGAAAAGCTAAAGGCTCAGATTTCTCAGATGTCAGCTAATACTCCTGCTGCACCTGCAGCTCCTGCAGAGAATGCTAATGGCAATGCTGATGGAAAAGCTCAGTCTGTAACCATGAAGACTGAAACTGGTGGTGCAACCGCTACTTTATCTCCTGCTAAAAAAGGTACTGTAGCTAAGGCAAATCTGCCAGCAGTTCCTGCAGATGCTCAGAAACTGTATCAGGATTCATACGCTTTACTGAACAAGGGTGATCTTGATGGTGCGGCTAAGGGCTTTAAGAGCTATACAAGCAAGTACAGCAACAACGCTTTAACTCCAAATGCATGGTACTGGCTTGGCCAGATTCAGTATAAGCAGAACAAGTTTGCTGATGCCAGAATCAGTTTCCTGAATACCGCTAAGTTTAAGGATTCAGACAAGAGAGCAGATGCTCTGTATAAGCTTGGTGTTACCTCAAAGGCTTTAGGTGACAAGGAGAAGGCCAAGAAATTCTTTGATGTTTTAATCAAGACTTATCCTACTGCAAGCTCATCTGCTTTAGCTAAGAAAGAGCTTCAGTCTTTATAATCGGAATTATAAAAAAGGGCAAGGTTTTATCCTTGCCCGACTCTTGAATCTCTTCTAAATCTTTTCCTGTCTTACAGAATAATCTTCAGAATTATCTTTTCTTACAAACTCAAGTCGATTAGTAAAACCTGCAGGAAGATCCTCTGCATGATGAGATACGAAAAGAATACTTTTACTCTTTGACTCAACAACCTTGCTGATGAAGGATTTAACCAGTGCTCTGGCATATCCGTCCAGTCCCTGAAGAGGCTCATCCAGAATCAGAAGAGGAGGCTGTTTAACCAGTGCTCTTACAATCAGCAGAAGACGCTGCTGACCAAAAGACAGTGACTTGAATGGGGTATCCTGTTTATCCTGAAGTCCAGCAAGTTTTAGCCATCTTTTAGCTACGCTGATTTCCTCATCAGATGGTTTTGAGTACAGTCCAATGGAATCATAGAAACCTGATAGCACAACGTTTAGTGCACTTCCGTTAACTCGGTAATCAAGATGCAGTGCACCTGATACAACACCAAAATATTTTTTAATATCCCAGATAGATTCACCGCTTCCGCGTTTAAAACCAAACACAGTTACGTCATTGGTGTAAACAAAAGGATTATCTCCGGTTATAAGAGAGAGAAGAGTAGATTTACCAGCTCCGTTTGGTCCCATGATATGCCAGTTTTCACCTTTTTTTACCCTGAATGTAAGGTTATCTAAAACCTTTCTCTGGTATTCAATGTTCACCTGATTCAGATTTACGATGTAATCATCCTTAATTTCAGGCAATCTGTATTTAACAGGTACAGGTGGCAGAGAGGCTACAGAAACAGATATACTTCCTAAAAGAGCTTTGGCATCCTCGTTCTTTTCGATTTCTTCTCGTGTATCTAATTTCGTTATTCTGCAATCCTGAATGATTCCCATTGCTGTAAGAGATGAAGGAATTTCAGATGGTCTGTTTACAATCAGTACGGTTGGTGTGTTGTAAACGGTGTGAATATCCTCAATTAGTTTTAAAAGATCGGCTCTAGTCTGTACATCCAGTGCATCAAAAGGAGTATCAAAAATAATCAGATTTGGCTTTGATGCAAGAGCGTGTGCAATCAGAATCTTTCGACCTTCACCTCCAGAAAGCTGACGGATTGGTTTTTCAAGTAAATCCTGAAGTCTTAGTCCCTGAACAAGCTTGCTGATAGTTTCCTTATCGTCATTTTCAAAGATCTTGGCGGGAGTAATACCGATTTCTTCCTCTGGAGTTGTACAGTCAGAATTACGCATCTGGTAGTCAGCTTCGAATAATTCCATCTGTTTTTCAAATGAGACCAGAGTAGGGTGATAATTGGTTGGAGCGACTCCTGACTTTAACGGAATTTCAGCGTTAAAAGCCTTGGCTACGGATGTTTTTCCTGAGCCGTTTCCTCCGATCAGAACAATCAGATCATTAGGAGAAATCTCTATATTGCCTATAGACACATCTTTGGTTTCATTTAAGGCAAATACCGCATCCGTAAAAGAAATTGTTCTCTGTGTCATTTTTTATCCTTAAATTCGTTGTGACTTTTATTATAACTTTTATTTAAATCTATGCAATATAAAAAAATATATGTTGCATAAAGTGCAATAAAAATATTATTAATTTGATTTACAACCAAAAATAAGAAAATAGTATTTGTTTTATTGGCCTTATGTCTTATTTTTTATATGAAAATCAAACTATAATCGAGGTGAAATCGTTGCTAAAGGAGGTTTTCTATGTCAACGTCAACCCCTAAGAAATTTGCTGTATTACTAAAGCCAAGACCATCTCAGCCAGCCCTGGATCGTGCAGCACAGTATGCCCGAATGAATCCTGATTATGATATTGTGGCAGTTAGAATCATTAATGAATACGCTGAGACTGATGATAAAGATCAGATTAAAATCAAAGAAGAATCTGAGTTCGAAAGAATTCGCAGATCTTACAGTGTGGATAATATCTCCTTCAAACTTATTTTCAATCATGATGTTGCAGAAGGCTTTATCAAAGAATGTAGTGAAGGCGGATATGATCTTGCTGTAATTTCAGCAAATAAGCGTAATGCTATCAAGGATCTGTTTATCAGTAACATTGATAGTACCATTATGCGCAAGAGCGAAATTCCTGTGCTTGTGGTAAGAGAAGCTGGAGGTCAGTCTGTTTTAGGCGGAGCTGTTGTTTTAGCAATCGATTTCCTTGAAGTTGCACATTCTAAGAAACTTGATGAAATTTTATTTGCATCAGCATCAGCCTTTGCAAAGAGCTTTGATGGTGAAGTGCACGTTGCAAACTGTATTGTTCCTCATAATGCAGGAAGAATGCAGGGTAACATATCAGAATCACGTATTGTTGGTGGCGGTATAGCAAGTCCACGTGATGTTACCAATAAGCTTGCCGAAGAGTTCTCTAAGAAACATGGTGTACCTCTTGATCGTGTTCATGTGCTTCAGGGACGTGTGGATGAGGAAATTCCTCGTCTGTGCAAGAAACTGAATGCAAGAATGGTATGTATGGGTACAACTCCTAGAAGCTCATTCTTCGGTTCTGTAAATTCATCAGCCAGTGAGCTGGTTTTGGATCAGATTCATGGAGATGTATTTATTGTTAATGCTGCAACCTTAAAGTAAGGTTTTAGTTTTACTCTCTGATATCCGTCTTTCATAAGTCGGATATTTTTTTGTGCGCGTCCTCTCGAATGTCAATACTGACAGGCTTTCTCTTAACTTCCTCTTTTGCCATTTTTTTAATTAGTTCTATGCTTGATTATGTAATGTACTTTAAAGGATGTTTAATGTAATTCGTTGAGATTCAAATCATTTTAAGGGACGA
>JAGDBH010000034.1 GCA_017959135.1 Succinivibrio sp.
CGCACAGTATGGACTTGCAACATATCCAAATGAAAAGCCAATGATGACTATGTAGGAGAGAATTGCAGGAACCTGACCAAAACCTTCCATAACGAAGTTCAGCCATGTAAGCGATACTGAGGCATATGTTCCAAAGAACAGCAGTGTTAAAAGTGCTACCTGAGGAGTGTATTTACATGTATAAAGCTGCATCATGAAAAAGACTAAAGCTATAACAGCAAAAGGCCATTTCTCAACAGGAGCAATAGAAAGACTCATAATAGCACCGAGAACGACTGATGTAGCGCACATTCCCAGCGGCTTGTTGATAATGGTTAATAATCTTTTTCCATCAAGCAGATTTGAGAGAATAAAGTATAATTTTATAAAAAACTGCATAGTTAAATTTCTTACTGTTCGTTGGCAGGAGGTGTTACCTCAAGAAGGTGTACTCTTCTATCATTTGCTTCTAGTACTTTGAATTCAAAGCCTTCTATTGTCAGCTTCTCTCCAACGTTAGGGAACTTGCCCAGCATATGGGTAGTTAAGCCTGCAATGGTGTCGACTTCTGCCAGTTCTGAAAAGTTACACTTAAAGAACTCGTCGAATTCCTCGACTTCAGTTACACCGCTGACTATGTAGGATTTACCTTCCTTTGATTTAACAATATGCTCGGAGTTAACCTCTGTATCATATTCATCATCAATATCGCCAACGATGACCTCAAGTACGTCTTCAATCGTTACAAGACCTGATACTCCGCCGAATTCATCTACGACAATTGCAATGTGAAAGCGGTTCTGCTGGAATTCTTTAAGCATGGAATTAACACGCTTTGCTTCGGGAACAATAATAGGGGAGCGTAGTATTGATTTGATTGATCCGCCTTCAAGTTCCTTCAGTCCGCAGGCGTATGGAATAAGATCCTTTGCAAGAAGAACTCCTACAATATGGTCCTTATCCTCTCCTATTACAGGGTAGCGTGAGTGAGCTGTCTTAAGTACTATTTTTGCAGCTTCTTCGATAGAGCTGTTAACGTGGATGGTAACGATCTCATTTGCAGGGATCATAACGTCAGAGACACGAAGTCTGTTGATATCGAAGATTCCCTGAAGCATTTCTTCTGTATCTTCATCAATAACTTCGTTTTCTGAAGCTTCTCTTATAACCTGTTCTAATTCATCCTGACTTGTTGGTTCAGTCTTTTTTGAAAAAATCTTTGATAAAAAAGAACTGTGTTCTTCGTCGTGATTATCGGTCATAGTTTTTTCCAAATGTTTTGTCTGTTACAAGTGTTGTTATATTTTAGAACTCATCATCCTTGTAAGGATTCTCGTAGCCAAGCTCAGCCATGGCCTTAACCTCTAGAGGCTCCATTTCCTTGGCATCTTCTTCTTCGATGTGGTCATAGCCTAAAAGATGCAGACAGCCGTGGACAATCAGATGAGCAAAATGCTCCTCAAGAGTTTTGTTCTGCTCTTTGCATTCTCTTTCTAAAACTTCTTTGCATACGACCAGATCACCTAGCAGAGGCAGATCATCGACTCCCTCAGGAAGTTCAAAAGGAAATGACAGTATATTGGTTGGTCTGTCTACATGTCTGTAGGTGGAGTTCAGCTCATGAATCTCTTTTGAATCGACCATACGAATTGTAATTTCGCTATCCTTGGTTCTGCCGCCGGTTTTAAGTGCAACAGTTGCCCATTTTGTCATTGTTTCAAGAGAAGGATAGCTTTCCAGTTCCTCGTCGGTTGCAATCTGCAGATCAATTAGTACTTTCATTAGCCACCTCTTTCTCAGAGCGTTCTGTTCCGGTTAATTCTGTTTTGCTGTTTCTGTAGCCTGAATACTGCTGATGGGAACTGTCATGTGTTTTCTCGTACTCATCATAGGCATTAACAATGGCTGCAACTACAGGATGTCTTACAACATCAGATGACTCGAAGAATGTAAAACCAATCTCCTCAACAGACTTTAGAACTTCAATTGCATGCTTTAATCCTGATCTTACATTTCTAGGCAGGTCAATCTGGCTAGGATCACCTGTGATAACTGCATGAGAGTTGAAGCCGATACGTGTCAGGAACATCTTCATCTGTTCGACTGTAGTATTCTGTGCCTCATCTAGAATTATAAAAGAATCGTTCAGGGTTCTTCCTCTCATGTATGCCAATGGGGCAATTTCAATGATCTGTTTTTCGATCAGCTTCTCAACTTTCTCAAAACCTAGCATTTCAAAAAGAGCATCGTAAAGAGGTCTTAGATAAGGGTCAACTTTCTGAGAAAGATCTCCTGGCAGGAAGCCTAGCTTTTCACCAGCTTCAACAGCAGGTCTTGTCAGAATAATACGTCTGATTTCATTTCTCTCAAGTGCATCAACAGCTGCTGCTACAGCCAGGAAGGTTTTACCTGTTCCTGCAGGTCCGATACCGAAGCTTACATCGTGAGATACAATCTTGTTGATATAGTCTGACTGATTTGAGGTTCTTGCCTTAATAAAGCCACGTTTTGTCTTGAAGTTATTGGCCTTTGCATACAGTGAATCAATAGAGCCTTTTGC
>JAGDBH010000288.1 GCA_017959135.1 Succinivibrio sp.
CTTAATAATGACTTCTCTGCCCAGAGAAATTTCGGAATCGAGAATGCCAAGCATGACTGGATTTTTATGCTTGATGCTGATGAACGCATTACCGAGGAGCTTGCTCACGATATAAAAATCTGTGTGGAAGTAAACAAGGATATCTGCTATCAGGTAAGCCGCGAGAATCATTTCATGCAGGGTAAGGTTCTGCACGGTGTATTAAGACCTGATAACGTAGAGAGACTGTTCAAAAAGGAAGGATCCTTCTATGAGGGAATTATTCATGAAAGACTGCACTCTCCTTATCCTAAGCAGAAACTTAAGGGAAGACTGATTCACTACCCATACAGGACCTGGGAGATTCATCTTGATAAAACCAACAGATACTCCACACTTCTTGCACAAAAGTATCATGACAAGGGAAAAACCTGCGGTTTTGCAAGTATAATGTTTAAACCTCTATGGGCCTTTATAAAGATGTATATAATACACGGCGGCTTTTTAGACGGTAAACTGGGTTTTGAGTTCTGTGTTGCCCATTATTTCTATACAATGGAAAAGTATTTAAAGCTTTACAGTCTGAACAAATATAAAGGACGTATCTGATGCTGATTTCAGTAATTGTGACAACCTATAACAGGCCTGATGCATTATCTCTGATTTTAAAGTCATTCAACTATCAGACTGACCGAAATTTTGAAGTCATAGTTGCTGATGACGGTTCAGGAAAGGAGACACGTAAAATCATCAACCGCATGATTATAGATTCCAATTACCCTATCACCTACGTCTGGCAGGAAGATGAAGGCTTCAGACTCTCTCAGATAAGAAACAGAGCCAGCCTGAAGGCAAAGGGCGATTATCTGATTTTTCTGGATGGTGACTGTATTCCAAGACCTTCATTCATTGAAATTCACAGAAAGCTTGCTCAAAAGGGATTTTTAGTTGCAGGAAACAGAATATCACTCTCAGAGCAGTTTACACAGACTGTACTGGACAAAGAGGAGAAAATCTGGAATTACTCTCTGTTGGAGTGGATTAAGGTATTTTCCCAAAAGGGAATCGACAGACTTCACCCTCTTTTTGTTTTTCCTTATTTTGATTCTCTAAGAAACCTGAAGGATAACTGGAAAAAAGTCCGAGGCTGTAATTTTGCTCTTTTTAAAGAGGATTATTTTAAAGTTAACGGATGTGACTGCAGCTATGAAGGCTGGGGCTATGAAGATTCTGATCTGGCAATAAGACTTATCCGTTCTGGTCTAAAGATTAAATCAGGACGCTATGCTACAGGTGTATTTCATCTGTATCATAGGGAAAATGACAGAACATCTGAGACAGAGAATCTTAATAAGCTCAATGATGTTTTAAACTCAGATAGAATAAAAGCTGAAAACGGAATAGATCAACTTAAGTTATAAGTCAGTCTTCTCGGCAATATTATAAAAATCTTTAATCGCACCTTTTAACTTTGTGAACTTTCTTTAGATTTTTGAAAATTCACATAATTAAAATACATAAAAACCTTTTGAATATCATTTTTTTTAGCTGTCATTTGACTATAATCATAGTAGATTGAGATATCAGAGTACTAACTTGCTGTTTATACAGAAGTTAAGTAAATGGTATTGTGTTACGTTAAGTTTTTATTACTTTAATTCTTAGTGTGAGATCGTATGAACAATAAAAAAGCACTTGGCGTTAAAGCCAAATTAGGTATAGCGTTTGCAGCAGTTATCCTTCTGACTCTGATCATCGCTATAGTTTCAATCACAAACGCAAACTCTTCACGTAAGGTTGCAGGCTTCGTAAAAGGCGTTATCGAGAACCATTATGCAAGAATTGTTAATGTTTCCCGTGCAGCAACTGCATTCCGTGATGATCTGGTTATGTACAATAACTCAGTATCTCTGTATACCCCAGAGTCAGCAGCAAAGACTGATGAAAAGGTTGCAGCACTTAAGGATGCTATTGCAAACCTGACAATCTTCAGAGAGTCTGACACTAAGGATGTAGAGAACATCAAGTCTTCACTGAATTCCGCAATTGATCTGTGGAAGAACAAGATGGAGACCATGGTTGATAAGGGCTATTCTGTAGACGTCAGAAACTGCTACTCAACTGAAGTATTCCCTACCATCAACGGTGCAATTGAACTGGTTAACAAACTGGTTGGTGTATATCTTGGACGTGTAAACAACCACATTACCGAGATGACCGATCCTACCCCAATCTGGATTGTTTCAATTGTTACTCTGATTGCTGTTTCACTGTCACTGTTTATTGCAATCAAACTGCCAAGCTCATTCGTTTCAATC
>JAGDBH010000289.1 GCA_017959135.1 Succinivibrio sp.
ATGAGATCGCAAGGTTTCATCCTTTTTTGTTTGACGCTATTTGTTAAGAAAAGAAAATATTTCAAAAAGATAACTGAATTTTCAGGCAAGAGAATTAAAGTGTTGTCCTCAGTTTCTCAATGATGGAAAGGTCTGCCTCAAGCCACTTAACATCTTTAAGCTCTGATATGGAAAGCCATTTTGCAGACATGTGCTCCAAAAGAGATGGCTCTTTACCATCCAGACTGCACAAAAAGCAGTCCATGTGCAGATGGAATTTTGGATAGTCAAACTCGATAGCATCAAAAAAGCCATCAACTCTGATAGGGCAGTCAAGCTCTTCGAAAATTTCTCTTTTCAAAGCTTCCTCTTTTGATTCACCATCCTCGATTTTTCCGCCTGGAAACTCCCACCAGCCTTTGTAATCCCCATAGCCTCTCTGAGTAGCAAAGATTTTTCTGTCTTCACTTACGATAATGGCGGCAACAACGTTAATGGTTTTCATAGAATTTCATCCAGCTGACGTAAGGCTTCATCAAAATCACTCTTATACTGCTCTTCTGAGGTGGCAGGTGATTCGCCCAAAGGATAATACTCAATATCTGCTGAAGGCAGTTCGCGCAGGAAGCGACTTGGTGAAATCGCTGTAGGAATACCTCTTCTTGAGGAGGTCTCTCGGGCCAGCAGCATGGTCAGCTCCTTTCTTGCTCTTGTAATTCCTACATAGGCAAGGCGTCGCTCCTCATCAACATTATCAAGATCTGGATTCTCATCTGATGGCAGAGAATTCTTGTGAGGCAGGGAGCCTTCCTCCATTCCCACAAGAAAAACATAAGGAAATTCAAGACCTTTGGAGGTATGCAGAGTCATCATCTGAACGGCATCATTGTCCTGATCATCATTGTTTCTGTCCATCATCTCACGAAGGCCCAGACGGTCCACTGCTTCGATAAAGGATAGAGACTCTCCGCTTTTCTTACCGCGGATAAGGTCGATAATCCATGTCATTAACTGTTTGATATTGTTGGTTTTGATCTCAACTGCAACCTTGCTTTCGGTGTTTGCCTTGATATAGGCGTTATAACCGATGATATCCACAAGATTCTCGGCAAGCTCAAGATCCTTTCTGGACAGAATCAGGGTTCTCATTCTGGTTAAAAGCACCATGAATTCAGTCATGGACTTCTTCTGTCTTGGGATCATATCCTTTGCAATATTAGGATTCAGTGCAGTCTCATACAGTGACTTACCAGTCTCTTTTGCCTTGGTAAACAGATAGTTAATGGTTTCAGCTCCGATTCCTCTTCTTGGAACATTGATTACTCGAAGCAGAGCCATGTCATCAAAAGGATTGCAGATTACTCGACACCAGCTGAGCATATCCTTGATTTCTACCTGTTCAAAGAAACTGGTACCGCCTGAGATGAAGCATGGAATTCTTGCAGAATGAAATGCCTTTTCAAGCATCTTTGACTGGCCGTTTGAACGGTATAGGACTGCATAGTCCTTCCATTCTGTATGGTTTCTGAACTGATGGGCCAGAATCAGTTGTACTACTCTGTCAGCCTCATCAGCCTCGGTTCGTAGTTCCATGATCTTAACCTTTTCACCCTCAGATGAATTGGTGAAAAGAGTTTTGTTGAAGATATGATCGTTATGTGAAATCAGTGTGTTGGCACAGTTAAGAATGTGGGAGGTAGAACGGTAGTTCTGCTCCAGCTTGATAACCTTAAGATCAGGGAATTCATGTGCCAGAACCTTGATGTTTTCAGGTCTAGCTCCACGCCATGCATAGATTGACTGATCATCATCACCAACCACGGTGAAGGTCTTGTAGTGGGAAGTCAGGCATTTTAACAGCTGATACTGAGTCTCATTGGTATCCTGATACTCATCTACAAGCACATATCTGAAGAGTTTTGTGTACTTTTCTCTGACTTTTGCATTATCACGAAGCAGTAGGGTGGTCTTGAAGATCAGATCTTCAAAGTCAGCAGCATTGTAGGCCTTAAGGTATTCCTGATAATCATCGTAGATTTCAACACGGATGGTTCGATCTTCAATATCTTCAGGACGCAGCAGGTTGGTTTTCCAGTTGCTGATCATCGAGGCGATTTCCTCAACCACGCTCTTCTCGGAGTTATCCACCAGAATCTGTGAATACTTCTCGCGGACGATATCTCTTATGACCTTCAGAGAATCATACTGATCGAACAGGGTGAAGTTTTTGGACAGCCCCATCTCCATATACTCACTTTTCAGGATGGTAAGTCCTAAAGAGTGGAAGGTTGAGATGGTGATTTTTGATGCGATTTCATTACCAAGCTCTTTTTTTACACGTTCACGCATCTCGGCCGCAGCCTTGTTGGTGAAGGTAACCGCACAGATATTCTGAGGCGGAATATTGTAGCTGTGGATGAGCTTAACAATCTTGGTGGTAATAACTCTGGTTTTGCCGGAACCTGCTCCGGCCAAAACCAGGCAGGGACCGCTGATATAATCAACAGCCGCCTGCTGTGCATCATTCAAACGCATGTCTAGAAGCTACTCGTTTTTACAAAGAAGGCAGGACGTCCCTGCTCATTAATGGTTTTTACGGTAAACTCTCCACCTTCAGAAATATCCACATTCAGATTCTGAATGCAGATACCCTCGGCAGCTTCACGAGCTGACTGATTACACAGTAAAACCATTGCAACCTTAAGAACCTGGTTCTCATCTTCGATTTTTCTGATGATTCCTGCGGCTTCCTGCTCGGTAAGAGAGGTAA
>JAGDBH010000035.1 GCA_017959135.1 Succinivibrio sp.
ATGGTGGTGATGGTGATGAGGACGAGGGGGCTCATGATAAAAATGATGATGCTCTACAACGTGCTCATGAGGTCTATAGTGAGGTCTAGGATGGAATGGATATCCATTGCTATACGAGAAATTACTTCCATCCTTGCTATAGAAGAATCCAAAGCTGTCGCCAGCATTTGCTACATTAGCAGCAGATAAGCTTAATACTAAAGCAGAAACAGTAAGGATTTTATTTAATTTCATACAAAACAGCTCCTAAAAAAACAAGTTTGTCTTGCTGAGTCAAAGAGTAAAGAATCCGCCTTAGAAATTACTTAGAAATTATGGATTAAAAACAAACAGATATAATAAATTTGCCTAGTTGTAATATATGTAAAAACTAAGTATATTGTCCCAAACGAGGATAAATATGGAAGAAAAGAAACAGAGAGTAAGAAGAAAAGAATCACGGCCAGAAGAAATTCTAGCCTGTGCTGATAAACTTTTCCTCGAGAACGGTTTTGAGGAAACAACCTTTTCTGATATTGCAAAAGAAGGAAAGATGGCAAGGTCGACAATCTATCTTTACTTCAAGGATAAAAATGAAATTCTAAAGGCAATTCTTCAGAGAAGCTTTAAATCTCATATGCCAATTATTCAGCATGAGAGCTTATACGAAAGTAAAACTGTTGGAGAATTGTTCAACAATGCTGTAATTGGTATCGAAAAATTCTTTGATGAGCCACAGTTTATCCGTCGCTATCAGATGCTATTCAATCTGGCAATAAAGAATCCTAACATTGCAAAACTCATGAATGAGGAATCAATTCTTCCTACAAGAGAGCTTTGGAATAAGCACTGTGCCAGACTGAATGTAAGCCAGAAAATGACAGATTACTTCTTCTCATCACTTTACAGTATCTTTCTGATGGCATGCCTTTCAGGAAATATATTTGGAGATCAGAATCCATTGCTGGATTTTAAGGATTTCTCAAAAATCTACAGAGAAGGAATTCTGAAGTTAGAACTTTTACAGAGTCATAAAAATAAGGATGAAGCTGAAAAATAAAAAATACATCTGATAGTCATGGCACTTTTTTGGTGCGATTTAAATTTATATCTATCAGAAGTAAAAAGTGATTTTTCAGGCGGTTACGGACCTCTGAAATTTAAATTTCTGCTTTCTCACAAAAAAAATAATCTTCTAGAGTATAATGTAGCTTTCAGGAACAGCGTAAACGCAAGCGCTCCTGAAAGCGAATGCGTCCCAGTTCTTGCTGGTTTTCTAACAGTAAAGGGACAAAATATGACAAATCCACTTTTCCAGAAAGATATAATCTCTATATCTGAATTCTCCAAAGACCATATCGAATTAATCCTAAAAACTGCGTTCGAACTTAAAAAGAATCCTCGCAACGATCTTTTAAAAGACAAACTGAACGGTGTAACTTTCTTTGAAGGTTCAACCAGAACCCGTCTTTCTTTTGAAACCGCAATCCAGAGACTAGGCGGACGAGTAATCGGCTTCCCAGATGCTGCTAATACATCCCTAGGCAAAAAAGGTGAAACCTTCATGGATTCTATGAGAATTATCACCTCATATACAGATGCTCTGGTTATTCGTCACAACAAAGAAGGTGCTGCAAGACTTGCTGCAGATATTTCACCTGTACCAGTTATCAATGCGGGAGACGGTTCAAACCAGCATCCATCTCAGACAATGTTAGACCTGTTTACCATTAAAGAAACACAGGGAAGACTTGAGGATATTTCAATTGCTTTCGTAGGAGATCTGAAGTACGGACGTACCGTTCACTCTCTGGCTGAAGCTCTATCCCTATATAACGCAAGAATTTACCTGGTATCACCAGAGTCACTGGCAATGCCACAGTATATTCTAGACGATCTGACAAAGAGAGGAATCACCTTCTCTGTACACAGCAACCTTGAAGAAGTTATGCCAAAGATTGATATTCTTTACATGACTCGAGTCCAGAAAGAAAGATTCGATGAAACTGAGTACCAGCATCTGAAGTCAAAATATATCCTAACCCCAGAAATTCTTACTGATGCCAAGGAAAACATGAAGATCCTTCACCCTCTTCCAAGAATCGATGAAATCGTATCTTCTGTTGATGACACACCA
>JAGDBH010000290.1 GCA_017959135.1 Succinivibrio sp.
AGCTTACGTAAAGCCTGATTCTCATCCTCAAGATCCTTTAGTCTCAAGGTATTGGCTCTCTGCATGAAGTTTTCTGTGGAAAGCTGTTCGTTTTCCTTGATCAGTTCAGAGTGACTCTTAAACTGAGTAGACATCATCTTTCCGACGGAATGAGGAGAATCAGCAAAAACAAGAACAGGATACAGTGCAGATTCCACATAGTATCTGAAATCTGACAAAAATTTAGAACGGACATCCAGAGCCATAACCACTAGTGTTAAAAGCAGGACAAATCCGAATCGGAAATGAATTAAAGAATTCTGCTGATCTGAGTTTTTCAAATCAATTCCTTCATCAAAACAAAACGCCCATCATGTCTGATGGGAGTCTATTAACCTCTACTGCAGGATGACAGGTGCCAATGACAGAGATCATCCCGCAAAAGTATTAATATTTTTTAATCAAAAATCTCGTTATCCTGAGCGTCGTACATCTCAAGAGCTTTACCGCCACCACGAGCAACGCAGGTTAGAGGATCCTCAGCGATAGTTACTGGGATACCGGTTTCCTCACGTAATAACTTATCCAGGTTGTGTAGTAATGCACCACCACCAGATAACATCATTCCGTGCTGAGCGATATCAGCAGCTAACTCTGGAGGAGACTTCTCCAAAGCGGTACGAACTGCAGCAACAATACCCTTGATAGGATCAGACAGAGCTTCAAGGATCTCGTTTGAGTTCAGAGTGAATGAACGAGGAACACCTTCAACAACTGATCTTCCGCGAACTTCCATCTCATGCATTTCCTGCTCAGCATAAGCAGAACCAATCTCAATCTTAACCTGTTCAGCAGTTGCCTCACCGATTTCATAACGCTTGGTATTTCTTACGTAGTCAATAATTGACTGATCGAAACGGTTACCACCGATACGAACAGAGCTTGAGTAAACAATACCGTTTAATGAAATGATAGCAACTTCAGTGGTACCACCACCGATATCAACAATCATAGAACCTTTAGCCTCTGATACAGGAAGACCTGCACCGATAGCTGCAGCCATAGGCTCAGTGATTAGGAAAACTTCTGATGCACCAGCACCCTCTACTGACTCACGGATTGCTCTGCGCTCAACCTGAGTAGCGCCACAAGGAACGCAAACCAGAACACGAGGACTTGGCTTGAATGGCATAAAATGAGAACCCTGCAGAACCTTTGAAATAAAGTACTGCAACATTTTCTCTGTGTACTGGAAGTCAGCAATAACGCCATCCTTCATTGGGCGAATAACTTCCAAATTGTCAGGGCTACGACCCAACATTGTCTTTGCGGCCTTACCTACAGCATCAACTTTACGCTGAGCCCCACCATTTCTATCCAGACGAACAGCCACAACAGAAGGCTCGTTTAAAACGATACCTTTATTCTTGATATAAACTAGAGTATTTGCAGTTCCCAAATCGATTGATAAATCGTTAGAGAACATGCTACGTAATTTCTTAAACATTTATTAAGGTCCAAATGCCAGGATTATTAAGGCTATGTATTTTTACTGTTCTACACAACAGTTTGGTAAAAAGTATATCACACGAACATAAATCTTTTGCTTAGATTTATCTGATATGCATTAAATTTTTCCTTTATGAATGCGTATTTTGTGATTAATGTGGAATTGAAAGTAGAGTTGATTATTATTTTTTTCAAAACAGGTAGAAAAGTATTGTAAAAAAATGTGCGCAAAGTTGCACTTCTGTGACAGGAATTAGTTTCGCCTGCATTTGACGAGATGAAAAAAGAAATTCTTAAACACAGCAATTCAGTATTGCTGTGTTTTTTTATTATTTAGAATGGCAGATCATCGGTATCATCATTTCCGTCTACAACAATTGCAGGCTCTGGACTGGATGACACTGAACTCTGATTAGAGAAACCAAGATCATTCAGTATGGAGGACTGAGCTGAAGGGTTTCCATATGGAGAACTGTCATTCTGCATTGGGGTGCTGTTCTTTGGCGCA
>JAGDBH010000036.1 GCA_017959135.1 Succinivibrio sp.
CTGCCGGTTGAGGTAGCCACAACCTCATCTGAATTAAAGACAAGCTTTAAGACAAAAATCAGATAGACAATACAGAACAGACTCACAAGAATAAAGGCTGATCTGTTCATTACTCCCTGGAAGGTACCGATACTTCTTATCTGCTTACGTATTACAATAAACAGATAGTACGGACAGATACTGTTTATAAACAGAATACCAAAAGAGAGAATCAGATAGACTTTGTCTAAAAGACCATAGTCCAGAAAACCGAAATCATATATAAGGACATTAAGAACGGAGTACAGTCCTAAGGCCAGACACTGTACCAGCAGCAGATTTGAGACTCTGGAGATAACGTAGGTGTTTGAGGTACGATTGGATCTCTCGTTGTACTTGATCCGGCTGATAACAAAGAAAGCCGCCAGCACAAGATATATGATCGAATGACCATAGAAAAAATGATACGCCCTGTCTAAAGACAGAAAATCCAATCCAAACTGCATATTAAGCTCTTCTTCAGAAACTCAAAGTCTGTTCTTTGAGTCTGCTGATTCTCTTCAGTTCCTGCTGTCTGTACAGATTTTCCTCAGCCTCACTGATAAAAGAATCAATATCCTTTAAATCATGGCTATATGCCACATACCCGACAGACAGAGACAGTTCAAAATTAACATCGCGAACATGATTGAAGGCCTCAGCATTTTTATCCAGTCTGTCAATATATTCTGTAACTCCAAATTCAGGAGTCTCATGCATTACGGCTACAAACTGATCCCTCATAAATCTGCAGAGGAACAGTCCCGTTGCAGGTGCTGACTGCTTTAAAAGCTCAGCAACCTTAATCAGCATTTTATCGCCTTCTTCATGTCCATAATTATTGTTTAGAATCTTGAAATTATCAATGGTAATAACCATAAGTTTGAAACTTGCGTCCAGTTCTGAACGTTTAACAAACAGTCTCTCAAGATATTTCATCAGGGAGTTGCGGTTGTTCATACCGGTCAGAAAATCCACAGAAATCTGTTTCTGCTGTGAGGTCACATGAATTACGTACACCAGAATCATGGAGAACATGTACATTACAGGAGCGTAAAACATGAAGTTTAAAGGCAGCAGAATAAGCTGCAGATATAAGATTGCTGTCAGAGCAACAATGATGGCCTTCTTTGTATAGAAGGTTCCCTGCAGAAGATTGTAGATGAATCTGTTGAAATCAGGCAGAGCTACTACAAAGGAGATGATACCGGCCAGTACAATCGCATCATCCAGATTGTGCAGGAATAAGGTACTCAGCGGAGCCTCCAGGTATACAAGACAGGTTGTATAGCCTATTGCTGCAAAGAACATCAGAGTACATAGAACAAAGAATCCGGTGAAGATTACAAAGTTTCTGCCTCGGACAAAGGTGCAGCGGTTATGGAACTGTCTGATTAAAAACAGGAACAGGAACGGATAGACAAAGGAGATGTAGTTGGTTAAAAGACCAAGCAGCACCAGAGCAAAACGAATCGCCTTGATGTTTCCAAAAGAGTATCTTTCAGTCAGATAGAAAAGAATGCAGAAAGCAGCATACGCAAAGGAATGCAGCAACAGCAGATAGGAAACGTTTATACTGATTTTTGTGGAGGAGTTCAGCTGATCCTTGTCGTGATGAATCACACTGAATAAGATCAGCATGCATATCACTACGAAGTACAGAAGTGAAGTATCGGTCACGAAGCTAAACGACAGCATCTGACGGGCTCCCCTTTTTCTTCAGTTTTTCCTTGTACATCTGCTTGTCTGCCTTTGAAACTAGCTCCTTGATATTCTTTGAGTTTGGTTTTGCATAGACATAACCGCAGCTTACAGAAACCTCATACTTCTTGTCAGAGAAAATGAGTCGCTCCTCAAGCTCAAAGGAGATGCTCTGAATAATTCTCTGAACATCCTCCTCATTCTGAGTCTGTGTAATCAGCACGAACTCATCACCGCCCATTCTGGCAACAAAGGCATTGTGCTCACCGGCGATACTCTTAAGTGTCTTGCCAACAAGTGAGATGGCCTCATCACCCTCGATATGACCGTAGGTATCATTGATCTGCTTGAAATGATCGATATCAATGAAAACAATATAGGCACCAGAATGCTCTCTGCTGATAAAGACGTTATTGATGTACTTGCTGAAGCTTACTCGGTTGTTAACCCCCGAAAGCGGATCCTGTGAAATCAGAGTACGTGATCTGGTCATATAGTTGAAGAACAGGAAGGCTGCAAGTGAAAAGCCTACCTCCACATCATCAAATACCATCTGCTGAACAAACAGAGCAACACCTAAAACCAGGTAATAGAAAAAGTGCTTTCTGGCAATATACTTGATGTCAAAATCAAGATTGTAAAGATAGGACTTATAGCACAGCCAGGCTCCGACAATCACGTAGAAGTTGACGATGAAATACAGACTTATAGAGGTTGCCGCATCAATGACTTCACGTTTATCATCCAGGAGCATGGAGTGGAAATTGAACAGAACCAGAAGTGCAGCTTCAAAAAGACCAGGAACAACATAGCGCCAGTCGTTAGTATTGGAATATCTTAAAAACTTCTCTTTAAGCTCGTTTAATACCAGATAAAAAACGGCCACCATGGCAACAAGAATACTCAGCTGCCAGATCAGAACAAAAATATATGGATTTATGTAATCGAAGTTGAAACAGGACACTGATACTACAATGACTCGCATGAGTATTGTAAAGAACACAGAAATAATCGCAATTGCATGAACACCGAGAGTTCTGCCTTCAGATTTGATATTGTTATATAACATTGGCATCAGCATCAGTGTTGAAAACAGCAGAAGCCAAAGTTTTCCAGCTAAAATTCCCACAATAATATCCTGTCAAGGCCGAAAATCCCCTTTTTCGGCTCTACGCCACAATTTTAAGGCGATTGGCATATAAATACAATTGCCAGAAATTTAATATCTAACTCATGTCACTATATTTCAAAAGTGTAAATACAGGTCTAACTTATTGAAACTATTTAGAATAGATTGAAAAAAAAGTGGGATAAAAAGCTCTGGCAGAGAGAAATCTCTGCATTAAATAGATACAGAAAATACAATAATGAATGTAAAAAAATGCAAGAAAAACAATGGAAAGGTAGAAATGAAATGAGAAAAGAATGTGATCTGATACATATCAGATCACATAGTTGATATTAGGAATTAAGCTCTTACTTCCTTGCTGTCAGCATCGAACTCATGATCAAGTCCCTGAATCTGAGGCTTACCCTCCTTCCAGTATGGTGACATGCTGCGAAGTGTAGAGATAATCTGAGGAAGAACCTCTAAGGTCTTGTTGATATCCTCTTCAGTTGTGAATCTTGACAGTGAGAAACGGATGGTTCCGTGAGCTGCTGAGAAAGGAACATTCATAGCTCTCATCACATGAGATGGCTCAAGTGAATCTGATGAACAAGCTGAACCTGAGGATGCGGCAATACCGTACTCATTTAACATCAGAAGAATTGCCTCACCTTCAACGAACTTAAAGGCGATATTCAGAGTGTTGTCAGTACGTCTTGACTCATCACCGGTAACAAAGCACTCAGGGATTGATGACAGGATTCCCTGCTGCAGCTTGTCACGCAGAGCTCTTACTCTTGAATTTACATCCTCAAGATGTTTCTTGGCAAGCTCACAGGCTACACCCAGGCCCACAATGTATGGAACATTCTCGGTACCGGCACGGCGACCGCGCTCCTGATGACCGCCCTTCATGAATGGGATGAAACGGGTTCCTCTGCGGACATACAGAACACCGATTCCCTTTGGAGCATGAATCTTGTGACCTGAGAATGAAAGCATATTGATCTTGGTATTCTTAAGATCAACAGGAATCTTTGATACAGCCTGAACAGCATCGGTATGGAACATTACACCATGCTTGTAGGCAATCTCGGCAAGCTCTGGTACAGGATAGATATTACCGGTCTCGTTATTAGCCCACATTACAGAGGCCAGAGCGGTCTGAGGGGTTAGAAGACTCTCAAACTCGTCAAGGTCGATATCACCCTTGCCTGAAACCTTCAGATACTTGATGGTAGCACCGTGAGATGCTAGGAAATCACAGGTCTGCATAATTGCAGGATGCTCAACTGGAGTGGTAATGATTTCAGTCTTGCCCTTCTGTGACCATAAGGCTGACCATAAAGCGGTATTGTCAGACTCGGTTGCACATGAGGTAAAGATAATCTCATCAGGATGCTCAGCACCTAAGAAATCAGCAACCTGCTCACGTGCTCTTTCAATTGCCTTTTCTACAGGAACACCAAAGCCGTGCTGTGATGAGGCATTGCCAAAATATACATTAAGGTATGGAAGCATTGCTTCTACAACCTTAGGGTCAATCTGTGTAGTAGCGTTGTTATCCAGGTAGATACCGCCCAGACCAGCGCCTAAATCCATTGTATTCATCGTTTATTAAATCTCTTATCTGGTTGCAACGTTAATCTGACGACCGGTACCGTCTGTAAGTTTCTGCTTCAGGAAGCCCAGTGTCATATCCTTCATCATGCCTGATGATGCTGGACCTTCAAGCTTAACAATAACATCAGCTCCTGAGATTGCAGCAAGCTCAACCTTTGAACCGTCAGTTAAACCATCGCTGACTTCCTTCAGGATCTTGACTACATCATCATAGATTGGAGATGACTTGGTCTTCTCGTCGATCTGAGCCTCTACAGCTGCGGTTGCACCCTTGGCAGAGGTAACAGTACCGATTGAGCTGAATGCTGGAGATGAAGTTGTTGATGTAGAAACAGTAATTGATGGAATTGGGGTTGGTGCATGACCAGGACGAGGTACACCGCACTTCTCAAGATCAACCCAGACCTCATCGATAATCTCTTCGATTCTCATCTTGCAGCTGCCGCAGCCGCCACCAGCCTTGGTGTAGTTGGTAACTTCCTCAACTGTGGTCAGATGGTTTTCCCATACAGCCTTCTTAATTTTGTTGATACCTACACCGAAACAGTGACATACAAGCTCGCCGTCATCATGAGAGTTTTCATATGACTGGCCGTGATAGTTGGCAATAGCAGCATCTAAAGCCTCACGTCCCATTACTGAGCAGTGCATCTTCTCTGGTGGAAGACCGCCTAGATAATCAACGATCTCCTGAGTGGTAATCTTTTCAGCTTCCTTTAAGGTCTTGCCCTTTAACATCTCAGTTAAAGCTGATGATGAGGCAATAGCACTTCCGCAGCCGTAAGTCTGGAATGATGCATCCTCAATAACCTCGGTTACAGGATCAATCTTAAGCATAAGTCTTAATGCATCACCGCAGATGATAGAACCAACATCACCAACTGCATTGGCATCTTCAATAACACGTGCATTACGTGGATGCAGAAAGTGATCTTTAACTTTATCTGTATAATCCCACATAGGACTTTCCTTCTAATATAAGACGTACATAAAAAAACTAGTTACTGTTATTTTCAAAGTTCAGAGGAACTCTGTTTATAAATTCTTTTTTCAGAATAATACTGATTCGGCTCTGACCGAAATTCTGCTCAAGATACAGAACAAAACTGTTAAGCTGGGAGATACTCTTGAATGAGGCAATCGCCATATATGAGTATTCATCCGCAATCTTCAGACATGAGCTTACTGCAAGGGAGGCTTTCATATATTCAAGATAGTCAGGAATACTGTCAAATCTTACCTTGGTATATATAAGAGCTTCAACCTCCAGGGCAAAGGCACTGTCGCTTAAAGTAACAGTATAGCCTCTTATGACACCAGCCTGTTCAAGTCTTCTGATTCTGGCAGAAACAGCAGGTGCTGAAAGTGAACATTTCTCGCCTAAATCTCTTAGCGAAAGGCGGCAGTCATCTCTTAGCGCACATAAAAGCTGTAAATCAGAGGTATCTAAATCAATCATTTTATCTGGGTAACCTTAAAACCTGCACTTTCAACAGCAGCATTCAGTAAAGCATCTGAAGTCTCATCTTTAGTATTTAGGGTAGCACATTTATCCTCTAAACTTACCTCAACATCACTTACATTAGGCAGAGCTTCGAGGCTTTTCTTAACAGAGGAGGTGCAGTGATTGCACATCATACCTTCAATACTGATGGTCTTTTTCATTAAAATACTCTCCTTTTGAATATTCTGACTGTCGATTTTTAATACAGTCAGTCTTAAGGCATTGACTACTACACAGACAGAACTTATTCCCATGAGTACCGAGCACAGCATCGGAGGCAATGTTATCTCATAAGCCGGATACAGCACTCCGCAGGCTACAGGAATAGTCAGAACATTATATACAACAGCCCAGAACAGATTCTGCTTGATGTTTCTCATTGTTGCACGAGAAATCAGAAAGGCATTGTAGATATCGGTAAGTCTTTCCTTTAAAAGAATAACATCACATGAGGATAAGGCAATATCCATTGAGCCTTTAAGGCCTACACCCACGTCAGCCTGAGAAAGAGATGCCGAATCATTGATTCCATCTCCAACCATAATTACCTTTCTTCCCTGATTCTGAAGCTCTTTTATCTTATTAAGCTTATCCTCAGGCAAAAGACGCGAGGAGTAATCTGATATACCAAGCTTTCCTGCAATCTGCTCTGCGGTATTCTCAGCATCTCCTGTCAGCATAATGGTTTTAATCTGAGAACTCTTAAAGTCTGAGATAAGATTATAGCTGTCATCCTTTAACGGATCTGATAGTACAAAATAGGCAACCGCATGTGTATCATCTGTCAGGAAGACAACACTTGAACCGCCGTTTACATAGGATTCAATCTGATAGACCACATCAGCTGTAAGACTGATTCCAAGTTTTAAAAGCAGCTTTTCATTGCCAACATAATACTTTCTGCCACCTATTGTGCCTGAAACACCGACACCTTTCTCAAAGCTGTAATCCTCAACGTCTATAAGAGCCGCAGAAGGTGAATAGAAAGCTCTGGCTATAGGATGAGAGCTTTTACCTTCAATTGATGCAGCGTACAGGTAAGCAATATTCAGAGGTACATTTTCATCAAGACTCTCCTTAGCAACCACACTGACACTTCCTGTGGTTAAGGTTCCAGTCTTGTCAAAGGCAATCACATCTGCACGGCCTAAAATCTCCAGAGCCTCAGGTGATTTGAAGATAATACCCTCGCGGGCTGCTCTTCCGGTACCTGCCATAATTGCAACAGGTGTAGCCAGACCTAAGGCACATGGACAGGATACAACCAGTACACTGATGGCAAAGGTCAGGGATAGCGAGAATTGTGCACTTAAAATAAAGTACCAGACGATAAAGGTCAGAGCTGATAAGGCAAAAATCGCAGGTACAAAATATGAAGCTGCAACATCAGCGATTCTTGCAATCGGTACCTTTGTCTGAGCGGTATTCTCCACCATTTTAATAATCTTGGATAAGGTGGTTTCCTCACCAACCTTCAAAACCTCAACCTCAATGTAGCCATCAAGAACAAAGGTTGCAGATTTAACTTCGCTTCCTGTCTCTTTCTTTACAGGACGGCTCTCTCCGCTTAAGGCACTCTCATCAATGTGGGCTGAACCGCTTAAAACCACACCGTCAATGCCGATCTTGTCACCTGCCTTAAG
>JAGDBH010000291.1 GCA_017959135.1 Succinivibrio sp.
AGTAGTGCTGTCTTATAGAGTCAACATTCGCTCTCTTTATATCAGCCATGAAGCTCTTGTTCTCTGAAGCTTCCTTGAATAATGGGCGAGAGTCATCTACAGAGCTGTCATCAGAGTCACTCTTTACTCTTACCTTTATGCGCTCAATCTTGGAATCATCAATCTTTCCAAGGCACAGATAGGTATTGAAATCAGAGATAATCTGCAAAGCTCTTGCACACTGACCGTCACAGAGATCATCCTTCTTTGAGGTAGGTGACTCATATGGGTCGATTGCATCAATAACAGCCTGCTCCACATTCATAGCGTTATAGGCTTTTGAAAGCTCTACGGTTAAATACTGCATCAGCTCGTGGAATCTGTCTCTTAGAGCATTCTTGTCAGTAATCAGAGAGCCGTTATCGGCAATAAAGAAGTTATAAGCCTCGCGCTCGTTCTCAGGGTAATCCTCAACGTTCTTACGCTCAATCTCCCAGAATCTTAGGATATCTGCAAGCATTACATCAAAGAACACACCATTGCGCATAGACTCAAGATTATCCTCACGCATCTTGGTTAATGCCTTTGCAAAACGATAGGCGTTGCTTGAACGACCGCCGCTGAAGTTTGTAAGGTAATTGTCTCGAGCCATGTCCTCACTGATTTCAATGAAGCTTCTGAAACGGCCGAAGGTTCCTGCTACGACATCACAGGATGCCAGCTGTCTGAATTTTTTTATGGCATTGGCATGTGCGATTCTCAGAGCCTGTTCGCCTGACTCTCTGGCATACTTGCCAAGACGGCTTCTTAAAGCCTGAGCCATATTCTTAATACTGTCATGGAATTTTTCTTTTCCATAGTTGTAATCAGTAAAGTTATCCTTCAGGAAGGATGACAGATACTGAATACCGCCGTCATTAGCCTTTAAAACCTCTGAAATAACAGGAGTATCCTCAGGTCTGCCCATCTGTTTATAGTGATTGAACTCATAAACATATTTCATGTCAGGATCTTTTACGATTTCCTGCTTATAGGCATCAATATAGTGCTGATATTCAGGACGAATACCGGTTTCCACATCCTCTGAACTGAATTCATAAACATCATTCTTTGAATGCAGATTTGGACGTCTTACAAAGAAGAACTGATTGAATTCCTGACCGTGAGCCCAGTTCTGAATCCAGCCAGTAGCATAACGCTCCATAGCAGTAGTAATTGTCTTGCCGATATCAGAAAGTGAAGCTGCTTCCTTGCCGATATCACGGGTAAAACAGGCGTCAAACTTGGTAAAGGCACCTACAACAGGAATTTTCTCGTAGGAAGCTCTATCCTCTGGCTCCTTACCGATATTCTCATAAACCCAGGATGACAGATATGGAGTTACCTCAGCAACTTCACCCTGACCTTCCACGCTTGAGCAAAACAGCAGAACATCAATCTCATGACGCTGACAGTATCTTTCAATCAGATAGCCAACCTTACCACGACGGATAAACTCTGTTGCGGTATTCTGTCCGTTCTTAGCCAGACCATCAGCATCCTTCCAGATAGAAATCTCTTCTCTCTTTCTTGAACGGGCACCAGGGAAATCCAGCACATCAAAGTTTCCTGACTGAGACTGAGATGGTACAGGGAAACTGATTTCGGCTGTAGCAAATGCAAGGATTGGGAATCTTATCTTGGCAATATCAGAGGCATCACGGTTAAGAGCGATATCGACCACTAAAGGAAGCTCTTCTCTGAATACACCATCTAAGGCATGAATATCAATAAGAGTCTTCTGAGGGATCTGCATGAGCTTACCGTCAATCTCGGTAACAAAGGCATTAAGCGGAGCATAAACCTCACGCATACCCTTGAATTTCTCCATCTCAGGAGCAATGGTTTCATACAGATTGTTAAAGGCCTTCAGATTTCCCCAGAATAAGGAGAATAATCTGCCTCTACCCTTAAGATTCAAAGAGCCGATAATACGTCTTACCTGATTCCAGAAGGCACAGTCCGGTTTAAACTCCTCGGACATCAGACAGCAGAAGGCTGCATGAGAATATACGTACTCTGAAAGTTCGACAATATCATTCTCGGTTACATATGACTTCTCATCGTCCTTAAGCTGATAGTCCGGAGCTTTTAGCTCTTCAAACAGAGCATCAAGCTTTGCTTTATCCTTAAAGCGGCTGTCATACTCAATCATGAAGTCCTTGGCAGCCTCAAGATTCATATCCAGGTAGAAGGAGTTGACCAGAATCTTGATAAGTTCAACTTCGTTCAGAATCTTCAAGGTAACAGGAAATCCCTTAACAGCAGGAGAAGTCATGCGGGTGAATCTTGTTACAAGACCGGTTGCCTCACGATTACCGCCTGTTGGGTTTAAATGATGGAAAAAGGAAATTTCCTTACCTTCCCAGTTTGCAACCAGTCCTTCACCGCCGCCATTTGAAGCAAGTGCAGATACAAGGTAGCTCTTGCCAGCCTGAGATGCACCGAACACACCAATGGTTGAATTAACGGGAAGAACCTCATGAGCAGCGTCTGCCATGTTATGAAGCTGACAGATGGAAATACCAAGGGCATTCTCTTCATTTCTAAGCTCAGCCTCATCCAGGGCAGCCTTTTCTACCCACTTATATGCCCTGTTGCAGCACTGAGCCAGAAGATTCAGACGATTGTCTTTAAATTCGTTTTTCATAAAAAATTATTCCTTATCAAGAATCAAACCGTCATTATTCCAGTATTCATCACCATCACTGACAGTCTTAAGACTCAGCTTCAGATAACTTGTACAATCATCAGAGCCGGAGCCTGAAGTGTCCTTTGCATTTGTAATCTTTAAGATAAAGATATCCTGCTCAAGAGATTTCTCCTGCTCACGAACAAAGCCCAGACACTTTCCTAAAGGAGAATCCTTTCTTAAGGCCTCATTTTCAACCTTGATTGTGATATCAAAATAATGAGGACCGCTGTCACCAGGTCTTACACCTTTTACAGCCGCGGTAATCTCATCTAATTTATTCTGCTCTTTTCTACGTAAGGCATTGATGGCATCCTCAACACACAGACACAGTTCACGGAGGAACAGTCCCTTAACCTTAGTTCTCTCGGCAGCTGCTGTGTTTTCGATTGCCCCAAAGACCGAAGATAAATGACTCTGTTTGTAGGCATCATAGCCTTCCTTGCGTTTATCCTCAGCCTTGCCGGCTGCATTAGTAAGCTTTGCCATTAAACCTGTCTGCTTTAGGGTTGCTGCCTGCTGATTACCAGCCTCCATAGCCTGATTATCAAACTGACTGATAACAGCAGCATATGGACTGTCAAAATCTAAAACCTTAAGTGCACTTCGGTCTGCGCCATACATGAGTGAAGCGTGACTCTTTGCCAGAGAAATATCACTTTCAATGGTATTTAGACCTTCCATAGCCTTGTCAAAGATTTCCAGTGCCTTATCAGGGAAATGATCCTGATGGCTTGGGTATAGCAGGCAGAATAAATCTGTATTGAGCTTGGACCTGCCCTCAGGTGTAAATTCAATATCATCGATATCAGGTACAATCCATTTCTTGGTTGCCTTTACAGATGAGAGTTCGCTGATTTTCTTGTAAGGCTCGATGTGATAGAGCATGGTTGCCATAAATGCCTGCTCATCAAACTGACGATAACCAAGATTTACCGGCAGAGTTGAATGTAGACTCTTCTCGGATAACACATCTGAAACAAGCTCAAGCTTTGATCTGTTGGCATTATCATCAAGATAGTTTGCATCCAGATCAATTTCCTCACCTTCATCCGCAGCCTTTCTTTCCTTAAGCTCGGCGGTGGTGTAGAACCTGTATTTGACTTCTCTGTCTTCTAAGCGACACTGCTCATCAACCTTACCCATAAATCTTGCAGGAGATGGAGCCTCCTGATAGTTAGGGTTGATTCTGAAGGTTGAAAGATTGCTGATATTAGACTGTTTGATATAGCCTAAAAGAGCGCCGACAACAACAGAGGTCTTAGGATCTCCGATCTTGCCATTCTCAAGTGTGAATGAAGGATACCAGCTGCCGCACTTGTACTCATGCAGACTGATGATTCTTCTAGGTGAAAGATGAGAGTTGCTTTCAATTAAGGTTCTGATACCAGGGATCTTTGAAGGACGGCCGGTTAAAATCAGAACGTCACACTGATAGGTATTAACAATGGTGTTCAGATAGTTCAGTGATGAACATACATCATAGCGATCACCTACGGAAATCTCATGATTGATTTTGTAGATATCAAACTCTAAAGGAATCTTAAAAAACTTGTAATCATCTCCAAGATGCTTGGTAATGAAGTTTGAAACACATTCATCTACACAAGGTTTCTTTTTTCGGTCAAAGCTTTCGATTCTTGCACGATCTTCCTTTGTATCTAATGCTTCACACGAATCAATGCCGTAAAGGAAGTCCTCTACGGTTCCCTTTGCGATTACACTGGTGGTTCCGGCAGGAACAGTGTTCAGCTTTTCAAGTCTTGAAATGATTCTGTAGGCAATCTTGGTGAAGACCTGCTCTACAGTCTGGGTTCTGTTTTTAACAAACTCAATACTGTCAGATGAGCCTGTACCGATGATCTTTGCTAAGGCAGATATATCTCCAAGCTGAGGGACAATCTCCTCCTTGATAAGGTTTAAAACCAGATCATCACCTGCAGTCTTAGAACCATCTTTTAGAATCTCTCGTATTTCTACAGTACCGCTCTGGTTACCAAGATCCTTCTTTTCTCCTTCATCAGAGTAAACCGCACAAGGATAGCTGTAGTCAGCGATCACAAGATCAGTGGTGCCGCCACCGATATCAATAGAGGCAATACGAGCTGATACGTAATCTGCTTTCTTGCTGCCAAATTTATGCTTGTTGTGCTCGTTTACGCGTTTATCTGCATCTGATCTGCGGATATGCTTGATAAAATCAAGACTGTTGCCACCGAATACCTTCTGAGTCTCGTTATACGGATATACAAGCTGTGAGGTCAGGGTTTCATTCCACTTCAGAATAACTGCAGGAGCCTTAGGGAACATTGCTGAAGCATTTTCAATGTACTTAAACTCAGTTGCTGGACTCTTGTCATAACCGTAGGCCTTCCAGATCAGACCGATTGCCTGATAGGCGCATGATCTGAAAACTTCCCTTTCGAGATCGGGCATTGAAGGAGGAGTAGTTAGAACTACTGCCTTAAGTCTGCGAGGTCTTAACGCGTTAGCCTTGGTCTGACGATAGTGGAAGCTGTTCATCTGCATCATGGCCTGCATAATGATTTCCATCAGCATGAAGGTCATGGTTGATTTGCCTGTATAGTTGGCAAGAAGCTTACTTTCATCACCGGTATCTGCAAACAGAGCATCACCGTATGAGTTAATGAATCTTGAGATTGGAAGATAGGTTGCTGAGCTTACGTTCTCATCAAGCTTAAGATAAGAAGTATGGTATCTGTCACCATCCTTTTCCATCTCTCTTACAGGGATCTGATAATAGTGATTGTTGAAATTCCACTTCTCAGATGTATTCAGATCATTATCAAACTGCCACAGATAGCGTTTAGGAGAAATAAGTCCTGTATTACCCTCGTTGCCGGCTGAATTTGCACTTAAGTGCTTGGCCTCAGCAACCACACGAACCAGTGAAGGCCATACGAAGGAATCCAGCCTGCTTGAGATATCTGAGCAGTAATTGAAGTCGAAATTAGCCTTCTGGAACTGAATCTTACTGTCGAAGGTTCCTACATATACATTTTCAACAGCATTCAGATCTCTGATTTCAAGCTGAGGATTGCGCAGCAGAGAAGATGAATGATCATCATCCTCTTCCATTAGAATACCGCAGGAGCGGGAATTACCCACATCAAGAATCAGACTTACATCTATTGGAGTCTCACTGCCGTTCTCTTCGAAAGGCATAAGTTTAATATTATTAGGCTCAACAAAGTATTCAAGGAAAGCAATCAGATTCAGATAGTGTTTTTCATAATAGTTCTTTTCAAGCCATTCTTTCTTGATGACCTCAACTCTGGAATCATTGGTTGTCTTAGGATAGATTTTTTCATAGACACTCTTTGCCCATTCTCTTACGAATGATGCGCCTGATTCGTTGTCATCTAAGAGCTTGGTAGCTGCATAGCATCCCCTGAAGGTAAAGACATCACTGATATCGGATGTTGAAGGAGCACAGTGAAGAGCTGTGTTTTCATTGTCCAGTTTGGTATCAAAGGCAAAGGTGACGTGATATAAACCGCCGGTATCACGATCCTTAACATCAGACATGTTAATAATTCTGGCTCTGGCCCAGTTTATAGGACCTTCGTCGTGACCTGAGCTGTAATAGCAGATTGGGAACCATACACCGTTGTAAAGGTTAAGTGATTCAATCAGCTCAATAGGACTGTCATCTCCGTATCTGTCGCCTTTTTCCATGGAGATGTTTTCAGCACCTTCAATAACACACTTATTGGTTGCCTTATCTTCTTTAAATCTTGCAAAATGACGTCCACATAGTGGATGAGGTGCAAACTGACCTCTAACAACTATGGAAGGATATTTGTCAACGAAATTGTCTTCATCTGAGGAGAAATCGATTTTCGAGTCAAATTCAAAATCGATAAACTGGATACCTGAATTAGCTACGAGAGAGATTGTCTTGTTGTTTTCATCATTTTTATCTATTAGATTTTTTATTATGATGCGGTCATTTTTTAAATTCACTTCAATCACCCTATGTTGAATATATTCTAAAGATATAATTTACCACAAGGAGACTTATGAGAGGATGATTTTGAAATACAAAACAAATATATTGTGAAGTACTACCAACTTGAAAATCTAGTACAGTGAAATTAAGAAGAAAAGCTGATTTATAAAGGGGATTCAACGTTAGGATGGTGGGTCGTGAGGGGGTCGAACCCGCGACCAACGGATTAAGTGTCCGCTGCTCTACCAACTGAGCTAACGACCCATCTAAACGTTGCAAATTGGAATCCTAAAGGATTCAAACAAGATGGTGGATGCTATAGGACTCGAACCTATGACCCTCTGCTTGTAAGGCAGATGCTCTAACCAGACTGAGCTAAGCATCCAAAATGGTGGGTCGTGAGGGGGTC
>JAGDBH010000292.1 GCA_017959135.1 Succinivibrio sp.
GTTAAAGTTAGCTGGTCTTGAAGAGCGTCGTGAGCTTTTCTTCCACAAGAAGCTTCTGAATAACGAACTTCCACTGACAATCGGTGGAGGTATCGGTCAGAGTCGTCTGTGCATGGTATTACTGCACAAGGCTCATATCGGTGAGATTCAGGCAAGTATCTGGCCTGAGGATCACAGAGAGGAATGCCGCAAGCTGAACATGAATCTGATTTAATTCAGTAAGCTTGAAAACAAGAGACCAGAGCAGATGCCCTGGTCTTTTTGTATGTAGTTTAGATTATAGTTTTCTGTTATTTCAGAAGGTCATCAGATGACTTAGCTTCCTCAAGAATCTTTTCACTTTCCGACTTGGCAGGAGCCTTCTTCTTATCCTTGTTAATCATCATGTTCTGATTAACCCACTGAGAGAACTTCTTGGCAGATTCTGTTGCTTCCTGCTGATGCTGTTCGACGCCTTCCTCATGAGACTTGGCGTAATCAAGCTTACGCTTAAGCTCCATTTCCTCCTCATCAAGACCTTCACGGCTTAACTCAGAATTACGACGGATAGATCTTGCTCTCTTAGAATCAGCACGGTCACGCTTTAGCTGTTCTCTAAGCTTTGAACGCTTTTCATCCAGCATAGCCTTATTGACAGGAGCAGGAGCTGATGCTGCAGCTGGAGAAGGTGCAGCAGGGGTTGAGCGGGTGGCAGGTGCACTTTGAGCCGGAGCTGCATCAGCACCACCATCTGAATCCATTGGCTCATCTTCATCAAGGTCGATCTTCATCACCGTTGAATCACTAGAAGGCTCTTCCGCAAAAGTCACAAAACTTATTTCACAGAAGAAACAGATGAATATATATGTGAGAATCCTATAAAAACAAGATCTTCTCATTAGATAAAGCCTTAAATCACAATTTAACCCAACCTTATAAAATTAAGTATAAGTAATGAATTTGTAATTAAATAAGAAAACGAATATTTTTGCGGAAATTTATTCAAAAATGTGGCTATGGTTACATTTGATTTCCGAGAATACTGTTTTTTTGGGGCACAGAAAAACAGGATATGTGAAGGACATCAAAGATTAAGGATGCTGAGTTGGAAAGCTAGTTGGCCTTCTTCTCAAAGTTTTTCCTGGTCCAGTCTGAAAGTGAGGATGCCCTTCTCTGAGCAACACTCATGGAGGACTCGCGGGTAACTACACCATCCTTGGAATAACCGTGAGAGGCACGCTCTTTGATGATCTTGGCTCCGCTTAGGCGGGCACTGTTTTCGTTAAAGCTCTGAATAGCACGCTTCTTAAGATAGATACGATCATCAGAGTTGGCATTGGCAATAGAGGTATTAACTCTGAAATCCATTTCCTTTTGAGTCTTGCTCCTGATGATATCGCGATAGATCTTATCTCTCTTATCATCATATGCCTTGTAATAGGTGGCAGAAGGAGCCGCATACTGTTTTGGATAAAGATATATGCCCAGACCGCTGATTACAATCAGCAGCAGCATATAAAGCTTTACAAACTGCATAGTGTTACGGCTGTACTTCAAAATTGAATTCTCCCTTATGTTCTTATGTATGTTCTTATGTTTTTATCTGTTATTCAAACGGTGTGGTATCTCCTGCACCGTATCTTGCAATATTAGGAACGCTGTCCTCAAATACAATCACTGTAGTTGGATTTGGTGTCAGCACACCGCCGTCTACAATCAGATCGGTAATTGAGCCGATTTCATCATTGATGGAAACCGGATCTGACTCAGCCAGTTCTCTTTCAGGCAGAATCAGAGTGCTGCTCATCAGAGGCTCGTCAAGCTCATCTAAAATCGCACTTAAAATTGCATTGTCAGGCACTCTGATACCAATGGTCTTCTTTTTCTCATTCATCAGTCTTCTTGGCACTTCCTTTGTTGCCGGAAGAATGAAGGTATAGGCGCCTGGTGTATTATTCTTCAACAGTCTGAATACTGTGTTATCAACCTTGGCATAGGTTGAAATCTCACTTAAATCTCTGCACAGTAGAGTAAAGTTATGATGCTTATCAACCTGTCTGATTCTGGCGATTCGCTCCATTGCAGACTTCTGCTCAAGCATACAGCATAATGCGTATGCTGAATCGGTTGGTAAAACAGCCACACCGCCATCTCTTAAAATCTGGCAAATCTGTTTTACAAATCTTACCTGAGGATTATCAGGGTGAATACTTATAAACTGTGCTGACATGAATTTCCCCTTTGTCTTAACTCACAACGAGAATTTCTGTCTTTTTTCAATACGAAAAATCTATATCAAAAGGCACCGGAACAATATTCAGCTTATCCGACGCCAAACATACTCTCATCGAAATGAATTCTTATTATTTTTAAGGTGTTAGGTTACATTACAAATGTAACAATTTTATTCATTTTAACTAAATTTATAAAAAGAAAGATGAGCTTTCCAAATAACATGAAAAGTCATCTTTGCCGATTTATTCAGTATTCTAACATACTTTTACTGTTTTTCTTCAGAATCACTCTGTAAAGCCAGAGGCATGGAGGCACTTGATTCAACAATCTCTGGTGTATTGTCCTCACCGAGGATACTGTCATCAAATGAATCATTCACATGTTCATTCTCAGCAGGTGCTTCTACCTTCTTTTCTACAGGTTCTTCATCAACAGAAGTTGACTTAACAATACTCTTCTCTAAAAAGTTGGTATCAATTGATGACTTTGACTCAACAACTGGAGGCTCATCATTCTCTGAAGCCTCATAAACAATATCAAGCAGGTCAAAAATCTGCTGCAGAGGCATTCTTTCCTGAGGAATTCTTGCTCTCTTGCCAAACACACCGGCAGCCAGCATGTTATACAGCATTGATTCCTGAACTGTTAATGCCATTGAGGAGTTAAGCTCCTGAATCTCAATATCGTCAAATGACCAGAGATCCTTGTTGGCATCAAATACTTCCTTGTTAAGGGTTACGCTCACAGCATTAGGAATGTAGACACGAATATTGTTGATAACAGCAAATGAACGCATCTCAACACCTGATACATAGGCAACCTGTGATCTTGTAACCCATGGAATCTTGCAGATATCACCGATATTTGAGGTCAGAACCAGAATTACCACACCAGGAATATCAGGAATAGATAATGCGGTTGCCAGATCATCAAACAGCAGCACCTTGCGTGGCTTGATATCAAGCTTGCTCAAATCACGGATGGTAATGCCTAAATCACGAAGTCCACCGACCTTGCTGCGAAGAACATTATCAAGGAAGATTGCTCTTACAGGCTGGGTTGGAGGAACAAGACCAAGCTGCAGTACGTCTCTGCGCATTGGAGGTAAATCCAGATAGTCACGCAGGAAGTTTAGAATCAGAATACGGTGTGATTCAAACCACTCGGTATCAACACCGCGTACAGGAATCTGTCGAATCATCATGCCTGAATTGCGGTTCTGACACAGCCAGCGGCAGACATCAACAAAGCGAATAAAATCAGCATCATCAAGACTTGTCAGATAATTGATATTCTCAACACCTGCATCGACAAGTTCAGGAAGCTTTAACTGAAGAGTGTTCAGTCTCATCTCTGCAGTATGGTACTCAACCAGGTGACCTGCCCAGGTTGCAATCTGCTCAATCTTGTCAAATACCAGATGAATAGGAACTTCAATGGTACCGATTTCAGGATAGTTCTTTTCAATGAAATCAACCTTTCCTGCGGTTAATTCCTTATGCCAGTCTTCGCAGAAAGCTAAAAATTCATCCTTGTTCTTTAATACATCTTCATCTTTAGTTGGAGCACCAAGATAAATTCTTACAGGATCAACTGCTGACTTTGATTTTACAGATTCACTAAGCCAGGTGATTACCTTATTTCTATACAGTGCATTTATTTCAGCACGGATGCTGTTACGCGTTTTCACAGTTAGCTCCCTACATATCATTTACTTTTATATAGGTAATTATACTAATTTTGTCCTCAACAAATTTGCGCTATATCAAGTAATTAAGAATTAATACAGCATAATGGGGACTTTTGCTACATGTGTTATCTTTTGAAAACAAAGGAAAAAGAGAAATTCTGTTAATGAAGAGAAATATAAAAAAGAGAATATGAATCTATTATGACTTTGAAGCTTCATTCTTTTTCCGAAGACGACGCTCCTTAAAGAAATCAGAGAGCATCTTAGAGCACTCGTCAGCTAAAACACCGCCGATGCATTCAACCTTATCATTATCACGGGGATCGGAGATGACATCAAAGACACTGCCGCAGGCTCCGGTCTTCAAATCAGAGGCTCCATAGTAAACCTTTGAGAATCTTGCATGAATGATAGCACCTGAGCACATGCAGCATGGCTCTAATGTTACATACAGGGAGAGGCCTGGCATTCTGTAGTTTTTAAGAACTTCGCCAGCATTACGGATAGCAACCATTTCAGCATGGGCTGAAGGGTCGTTATCAGTAATGGAACGGTTATAGCCAGTGGAGATAACATTGCCCTCTTCATCAGCTATAACACAGCCTACAGGAACTTCCCCTATCTTATACGCCTCCTTTGCCATTTCTATGGCAAGGCGCATCAGATCCTCAGGTGTCTTCTGCATTATTAACCTATTACATGCTCAGCAATAATTGCAGCCCAGGTAAAGAGAGTTACACCTAAAGCAACAAATACGGCAGCAGAGCCTAAATCCTTGGCACGACCTGAAAGCTCATGGAACTCAGGACCGATTCTGTCAACCACAGCCTCAACTGCTGAATTTAAAAGCTCGGTAATTACAACAATCCATGGAGTTACAATCAGCAGCACCAGCTCTACAGCAGAATTGAAAATAAAGAATGCAGCAACAGTCATGATTGCAGCTAAAACCAGCTCCTGACGGATTGCAGCCTCGTTTTCGATACCAGCCTTAAAGCCATTCATGCTGTACTTATATGCATTAAAAATTCTAACTAAACCTTTTTTCTGAACCTTAGTCATTTTCTATCTCCAAAAAATTCGACCAATTATATCACCTCAAAGGAAAGATTCTTCAGGTTTTATATTTTGGGAGCAAAAAGCAGGAAACTCAAAAGTAAGAGATTTATCAATTTTTCTAAAATTCGTATAACAATATTAAGCAAAAAAACTCTTTAA
>JAGDBH010000293.1 GCA_017959135.1 Succinivibrio sp.
TTCAAGGCTGATGATGCTGGAGATTTATCCGAGTTTCTTCGCGGTGGACTGGATCTGGATTCTCAGTTCAGGGTATTTTCTGATTCTGATTCTGATTCTGATTCAAAGACAGTTGAAGTTTGTGTTGATCATGTTAATGCGAAATTTAACCTGAATTCACATCCATCTGAGCTGGTAATCAAGGATTTTACAGGAGTCTCTGATACAGGTTTCCATGTTGACACTTTTGAATTCAGGCAGAAAGAGAACAATGTTTATCTGACAGGAAATCTCAGTGACAGTTCCTTCCTGAATGGAGCTTTTGAACTTCCAGATCTGTCACTCATTATTCCTGGGGCCAAGGGAAGTTTCAAGGGACGTCTGGTTGTAAGCGGAGATGCTAAATCTCCAAAAATTGCATTAGCCGGAAAGTCAGAACGATTCTTTGTGAACAATATCTTCCTTTCTAACTTTGTTATCGATTCTGTTGTGGATCTTGCAACAGAGCGCATGAATCTATCGATGATTGCAAACTCTGTTATGCTGTCAAAATATATCAAGCCTTATAAGAAGTGTTCTCTGGATTTTTCAGGTGATCTTCCCCATCATCGTCTGACTTTATCCTGTGGTTCCGGTGGTGGCAGCTACGTATCTGCAGAAGGATCATTTGATGATGCCAAGAAGCTGTATTCTGCCAAGATTAAGAATATGCTGGTAGTTTCCAACGTGATTGATCCGATCTCAATTAAGGATCCAATTCAGATTAGGTACGACTTAAACAGCAGAAAAGGCAATGTATCTCCTGTTTCCATTTCGGATGGCAACTCTACACTTACCTCAACCGAGATTCTATTCGGACCAGGTTTATTAAAGACTGTTTTAGATCTGGACAAAATGAATCTTCAGTTTGTAAACAAATATCTTCCTGATGAGGTGAAACTCGCAGGACGTGTTTCCATGCATTCAGATATTAATGTTAACAACGGTATTCCAAACATAAAGGGTGATATTAAGTCTGAGAACGGAATGGTAGCTGCATACTCAAGTTTTATGCCATTCAAACTCATTCACCTGAATTTTGATGCAGATGCTAGGAACCTGGTTACTGATCTTAATGTAGAGCTTAGAAAGGATCTTGGGGCTTTAAATGTCAGCGCTGCTGTTTCAGAGCCATATTCTAAAAAGAGACTCTCTGGAAGTGTAGTTCTTAAGGATCTGAATCTTGATCTGTTCACTGCAACCACCAAACAGCTGAATATGCTTGAAGGTCGAGCCAATATTAATGCAAAGCTTGATGGAACACTGGATGCTCCGTTAATTTTTGGTGATATAAATGTTAATGGTAAGGCTGATCCAAGCCTCAGTATCGGTGAAATCAGTAAATTTGACGTGCATGTAAAGGCTGATGGTTCAAAGGGAACTGTAAAAGGTGTCTTCACTATGAATGAGTCTGATTTGAATCTGGGAGGCAATCTTGACTGGTCAGAATCTGCAAAGGGCAAACTTCATCTTGATGCTGTAAGTCTTCCTTTCTTCCTTCTAACCTACGGTGAAGCTGTTGCAGATATCCATACTCTGTGTGAACTTGATGAGATTATAAAGGTAACAGGAAAAGTGGATATTCCTCGAGCCATGATTAAATTCAAATCTCTTGATAATAAGAGTATTGCTCCTTCCAAGGATGAGCTCTTCGTTGATTCAAATACCAACCTGAGAGGTATGATGATTGACAGGAAGAATGCAGCATCCATCAACAACGACATGTTAATTGATGTGGAAATCAATCTTGGCGACAATGTAAAAGTCAATGCAATGGGCCTTAGATCCAATGTTGTTGGCGGTGTAAAGATTCATAAGTCTTCTGATTCAAATAAGGTTATATCTTCAGGAAAGGTTTCTTTAGAGCATGCCAGAGCAGATATGTACGGACATAAGTTCATCTTTAATCATGCTCATGCAAACTTTAAGGGTGATATTACCAATCCTGCATTAGATGTTGAGGTTGTTGCCGATCCAAGTGCAATTGATGATGATGTACTTGCGGGTGTAAAGGTGTCAGGCTATGCAGAAAACCCTGAGGTTACTCTGTTCTCAAAGCCTGCCATGAGTAAGAACGAGATTTTAAGTTACCTTCTGTATGGTCATGGTCTTGAGAGAAATGCTTCAGGAAATACTGATGCCTCAAGTGATCAGCTTTTAATGTCACTAGGACTTGGAACGACCGCAGGAATGCTTAATTCTGTTGTTGGTATTTTCGGTATGGATGGTGTTCAGCTGGGTTCATCCGGAAGTGGAGATGAAACTCAGGTTGAAGTTCAAACCTACGTGAACAACAGATTGCGTCTTTCATATGGATATGGTATTTATAACTCGGTTAATGAATTTAAGATCAGGTATGAATTAGTAAGAAAGCTGTACGCTGAATTCGTTTCATCAATCGATCAGTCAGTAAATTTAATCTACAGTTTTGAGACTAATTAGTAAGGTAGAAAACTTGAAGTACGTTTTTACAGAAGCAACAGAAGAAGCTCAGAATGCCGCCGATGCAATTGTTGAGCTTGAATACCAGGATTTACTGCCTGTTATTGAAAGAAAAGATTTTAAAGATACAAGTGAATTTAAACCTCGTTCTTTTGCTAATCTGCAGCTGAGAGCCAGAAATGCAGTAAAAGAGCTTATAAATAACCCTTATTCAAAAATTCTGATGATATGTGGTAGCTCAAGAGTTAATACTATTGAGATTGCACATGAGCTTGTTCTGGAACTGGCAGGGCAGGAACCAACAATTGCTTACGCTCCAACCAAGTTTGAATTTTTCGGTAACGACAAGGAAGATGGTGTTCTTACCTCTAAAGGTTTTGTCATCATGCCTTGTTCTCACCTTCTGGATCATCCTAAATGGCTGAATATGTCTGATGCCTGCATTGCACAGAATGAAGGACTAAAACTCATACTGTGCGGTGATGCAACTGAATGTGCCTCTCTTCAGATGATCTGGCCTTCACTTGATAATGTTCTAAGATCAGATATTGTCATGGAGTTTCCTATTGCAGGCGGTGTTGAGCTTATGGCTTCACTGGTTGCAAGTTATGTTGATAAATATAAGCTATCTCCTTTCTCTCAGGACGCAATTGAGCTTCTGTGTATCTGGTCTTCAAGACAGTCAGGGGATAGAAGATGGTTGGGTATTCCTGAAATAAGACTTTGTACTCTGGTTATAGCAGCTAACCGTTATGCAAATGGTAATACTGTAGATAATATCTCTGTACTCAAGGCAATTGCTGCTGAGGATTATCGAATCAATTACTTTGCAGAGCTTGAGCTTCGCAATCACAGAGACAATCAGATCCTTCTTGCTACTGAGGGTGAGGAAGTAGGACAGATAAACGGTCTTAGTGTAATTGAGACAGCCGGTACCTCATATGAGTATGGCGAACCTGTAAGAATTACTGCTACCCTGCGTGCCGGTGGTGAGGGTGATGTTATTGATATTGAGAGAAAGGCTGAGCTTGCAGGACAGATCCATGCCAAGGCCATGATGATTATCAATGGCTTCCTCTCCAATGAATTCGGCGCAGAACAGCCTCTGCCTGTATCAGCAAGCCTTGTATTTGAGCAGTCATACAGTGAGATTGATGGCGATTCAGCGTCTTTAACAGGCTTATGTGCTGTTATTTCTGCTTTATCTGATTTACCTATCCGTCAGGACTTAGCTGTAACCGGTGCAGTTGATCAGTTCGGTGATGTTCAGCCGGTGGGTGGTGTGAACGAGAAGATAGAAGGCTTCTTTAAGATTTGTCGTCTGCATGGACTTACAGGAACTCAGGGCGTCATCATTCCTGCTTCATGTGTTGATCAGCTGGTATTAAGAAGTTCAGTGATTTCCGCTGTGAAGGAAGGCAAGTTCCATATATATGTTGTATCTCATGTAACAGGCGCTGCCAAGCTGCTGCTTAAGACTCCATGGGGGGACAGTTCTGTTGAGAATTCAATCTGCTCTAAGATCTGTACTAGACTTGATGAGATTGGTAACGGCAAGAATGCTCGTCCTTGGTGGAAGTTCTTCTAGTCTGTTAAAAAGAATTTTGCGATTTGTAATTAGAATAGCCTTCTTAAAAATGAGAAGGCTATTTTTATAATGATTTAGTAATAGTATTTTACTACAGCGGAACTATTCGATTACCAGCAGATCTCTTGCTACTTTAAGAGATACATCCTCGCCAGATAGAGCCTTTAGCATTTCAAGTCCAAAGGCGATTGCGTAGTGGGCAGATCTTGCAGTTATAATCTTTCCATCCTCAGATACTGAAACGCCCTGTTTGCTGAAGTTTTTGCCGCATTCACAGCCAGGGTAGCATGATGCTGTTGTCTTATCATCAATTAAACCGTGAGAGTAAAGAACAACACCTGGTGCTGCACAGATTGCCCCGATAAGTTTACCTTTTTCCTTCTGTGCTTTTAGTAAATCAATTACCTTATCACTCTGTCCCATGTATTTTGTACCTGGACCACCAGGAACAACAATCAGATCAAATTCTCCCTCAAGCTCGTCGATATTGGTGTCGCATACAGCAACGGTTCCATGGGCCAGAGCAACCATTCTTGAGCTTTCATCTGTAACAGCGGCAGTTGTTATTTTTACTCCACCCCTATGCAGTACATCCAGGGCGGCAGTAACCTCAATATCTTCGGTTCCGTTTGTATATAAAATTAAAGCTGTTTTCATAGTTATATTCCTTACCTGTTTTAAGGGATTATTTTTATAGGTGACTAATATATTCTGCATTATTCAGAAAAAATTTTTATGTTCTTTTGTCAAAATTATATGAATTTACCTTTCAATTTTAAAAAGTTTCTCTGAAAAAAGTCTATTTATAATCTACCCTTAGTTAAAGAGTGTATTGTTTATTTTTCAAAGGGCAGCCTATGTATCTTGGTATACAGAATCTTGTTATGGAGCTTCAGGAATTACAAAACGGAAGTGTTTCCTATGTTGCCTGTTCTAACCGTAATATTGCAATAAACGTATCTTTATCTTGCCTGTATCATAATTCCAGTGTTTCCTATAACCGCTATTTTGTAGTCAGTGATGTGGATAGAGAAGAGTTCTTTATTCAGGGCTATGATCTTGATTATCTGCTCAGAATAGATGCTGAAGTCTTTGTAAATAAAAATAGAAACAACCTCTTAAAAACACTGGTCAATGACTTTAAATTCATGAGAA
>JAGDBH010000294.1 GCA_017959135.1 Succinivibrio sp.
CTTTTGGACTGTGTGGGTATGACCATCGATAAGGTGGCAGGCTATTATGCAGTTAACGATAAGAAAAACAAGGTAATTTTTGCCATTATTACCGACGGCAAGGAGAACTCAAGCCGCGAGTATACCAAGCAGATTGTAAAGAAGCTTATCGAGGATAAGAAGGAAGCCGGCTGGGAGTTTATCTTCTTAGGTGCCAACATTGATGCTGTATCCGAGGCAGGTGCCATTGGTATTACCTCTGATCGCGTGGTGCAGTATAAGGCAACAGCAAAGGGTGTCAGAAGAAACTTTGATGCTGTAGCCTCCTTTGCCGAGGAAGCTGTAGCCGGCAAGGCGGTATCTGAGAACTGGAAGGAGAAGGCTGAACAGGATACTCCAAAGAAATAGCTTCAATCTTAAGTCCTGCCAAATCAGGCAGGACTTGTGCTAATCCGCTCTCTGTCTTTTCTTAAGCTGGGATATTACCAGTCCGCCAATCGCCAGTGTCATACCTATGGCACTGTATATATTGAATTTCTCGTCAAGAATAAATACTGCACCAATCGCTGTTACCACAGGAATGCCATAGATATAGACATTGGTTTTAATTGAGCCTATGTATTCGATGGATTTTGACCATAAAAAGAAGCTCAATGATGAAGCCAGGAAAGCCAGGAATGACATATTGATAAGGTTAATAGGCTCTAAAAGGCAGTCTACCTTTAAACTGTAATCTCCAATCATGAGAGGAACAGTCAGAACTACTGAGTAGAAGAATGACTTTAAGGTAATGGTAAAGCTTGAGATATGCAGTCTCTGCAGCTTTACAACATAAAGACTGTAAAAGCCCCAGACCACGGCGCTGCCGATTGCCATTAGATCACCTATAGGATTGATGTTCATGGACATCGAACCGAACGACAGGAAGAAGATTCCGATAATAGCTACCACGAAGCCAATAAAGAAATTCAAGGTTGGCTTGTCCTTATCAAGAAAATAGTTCAGAAGCCCCACGAAGAATGGCGCTGTAGAGACAATCAGACTGACGTTTGCAGCATTTGAGTATATGAGCGCGTTATTCTCAAAGACGAAGTATAGGGTAATTCCAAAGAATCCAACCAGGGCGGAATACAGCTCAACCTTCCAGGATACGAACTTTAATGACTTTGGTGAGAGGATAAACAGAATTAAAGTTGCAAGGATAAATCTGTCAAAAAGAATCTCAACAGGAGTGAAGTCCTTAAGCAGAATCTTGCTGCTTACAAAGGTAAGTCCCCATACCACGATGATGAAAAAGGCATACAGATGCCCGATTATTATTTTTGATGTCATAAGTCCAACCTGTTTTCTGAACAGTAATTGTATCACGAGGCTCTGCTCTTATGACATCAGGCCTTTTTTGATGCAGAAACGCCTTAATCAGAAACGGAGGGCTTTAAAAAATCGACGAGTTCTGCTGTTGCAATCCTCTGTCCGCGAACTGCTTTTACACCAAGCTTTCGCATTTTTCTGATAGGACAGACTCCTTGAGGAATTTCCTTAAGAACTTTGAGTTTCACTGCCTTTTTCATCTTAAGATTCTTATCCTGATACTCATATGGAATATCAGTCTCAAGCACCTCGCAGACAAACCTGATTTCAGATAGAGGACTGGTTACGTAAATAAATGCTGTGTCTCCCACAGTGAGTCTGGAGCTCTGCTTCCAGAGTACCTCTTTTTGGGAAGAGAAATAATCGATGACATCAAAGAAGTCTGGATTTGCGGGAATAATCCAGTGTTCTTTCTGTCCTTCAATTCTGATTTTGCTTCCTCCTACAGCAAAGGAGCGGCTTTTGTCGATGAGCGAAAGGATGAACTCATCATCAAGAGTTTCATCCAGAATTATGCTGATCCAGTGAGCTCGGTTCATGTGATAGCCGGGATAGATTCCTTTGACTTTAAGCAGTTCCTGCTCTGAGTTCTCATCGATCTTAAGATTAATGACTTCAACTATTTCATCTTTCTGTCTACCGGTGCATTCCTTATCTACAAGAGAGCGCTTAAGATTCATGATGAGCGCGTACCATTTCCTGTTTGCAGGATATCTGAATACTCCATATGTAGGCAGTTTTGCAAATGGATAGTCCGGTTTCTCCTGATATTTAAGCTCAATACTGTAGGTTAGACGGTTGGACTGAGGTTTCAAAAAAGGATTGGCCCGAAAGCATTTGGATGCAATGTCTTTGAGAATTGAAGTGTAGGCAGTTCTAACTTTTGCTACATATGCTCCGGTCTGATTCTCTACATGAATCAGAATGTATTCCTCATCAGTAGCAGTATCTATAACCTTACCGGATACGTTGCCGTTTGAGGTAACTAAGACCTGGGCTTTAAAGGTGCCATCAGGAAAGTCTTTCGTATAGAAGTAGCCTTTCTCTGTCTTAACAAATCCGTAAGAAATGAGCTCTGACTCTATTACAGACTTTCTTTCAAATATTTTTGCTTCAATATCCATATAGTACCTTATGCAGATGAGATAACTGTTATCCTAGCAGATATGATGATGAATGTAGCAGAGGATATGGATCGAAACAAAAAATGCTGGTTAGAAAACCAGCAGAATTTGCTTGGAGTAGAGATTATTCCGGATGCTCTTTTAAATATTTGTTGAATTCAGGTGTTCTAGACCAGTACTTTATCCCCCAGTTTTCAAAATTCCATTCTTCCATGTAGGTGTTGCATTCGTAGTCTATGTAATAAATCTGATGCTCTCTGATTACAAAATTAGTAGGAAAGTAATCGATATTTAGTCCGCTGTTTCTGGCGTTTGCCGCCATTTCTCGAACCTGAGGCAGATATTCTTCTACGCTGATATCCTTTTTCACCAGATCAAAAATGGTTTCCCCCTCAATGTACTCCTTGACGATTCTCTCATTTGAAACATCAATGTCGATCATGCGTGGAATTCTGATTCCTGCACTGGTAAGACGCTCGTAATCATTCTTCTCGGCTTCAATCTTGTTGCCGAAAGTGTAATAGCTGCAAGGTTCATGGTGAATCTGCTTTAGGACATAGTGCCTTTGGTCACTGTCCTGTGCCAGATAGGAGTAGCCTCCTTTGCCATGACCAAGAAGTCTGATGATTGAGTATTCTTTACCGTTAACACCAATATTTTCCATAATCAGATCATCTCTAGGAATATATCTACTGGAAATTTTAGATTTATTTTAGGTCGTAAATATAAATAAATCTTACATAAAAAAGTGTACGAAATTAGCTTTTTTATCAGCTTGAATGGGGGAAACTCCACAGTGAATCCAGGTTCTTTAGGTGTGAGACTGTAAAATAAAAAATCCTGAGGATTTTCAGAAAACACCTAAGGATCTGTAAGAAACAAATAATAAAAGAGTGTTAGCTTC
>JAGDBH010000295.1 GCA_017959135.1 Succinivibrio sp.
GAGCACGATAACTGAGAATACATTGATAACCTTGTAGCCGAACAGGTATTTGACGTTCTGAGCTGCAAAGAAATACCATCCTACAATGGTAGTGAATGCCGCAAAGAACAGACATACAGCAACGAAGCCTGAACCAGCGTCACCCATGCCTTTTACGAAAGCAGCCTGAGTCAGCATAATACCAGTGGTCTTACCATCTAATGAGCCGGTTACCATAATAACCAGTGCTGTTGCGGTAAGAACGATAAAGGTATCAATGAAAAGACCAATAATAGCGGCAAGCCCCTGTTCTACAGGATGCTTAACTCTAGCTACAGCATGAGCATGAGGGGTAGAACCCATACCAGCCTCATTAGAGAAAAGACCTCTTGCAACACCATATCTGATTGCTTCTTTTACAGTTGCACCGATGACACCACCAGTTGCTGCTGAAGGAGAAAATGCGCCAACAAAAATTGCTTTGAATGTTGGAAGAATTTCTGCGTAGTTAGTCAGCATGATGTAGATTGCACCAAGTACATATACTGAAGCCATCAGAGGAACTAATTTTTCAGTAAATCCTGCGATACGGCTGATTCCACCAATGAAGATGAAACCTGCAAGCATAATGATAAATAATCCTGTGATTTCAGTTGGAATACCGAAAGCAGAATCAAAGGCTGTTGAAATTGAGTTAGCCTGAACCATTACACCAATAAAGCCTAAAGCAATGATGGTCAGAATTGAGAATAGGGCAGCCATTGGTTTATTACCTAAACCGTGCTTAATGTAGTAAGCAGGACCACCGGTTATTCTTCCCTCTGTATCCTTTGTTCTATATAGCTGACCCAGAATTGCCTCTGAGAAGATGGTTGCCATACCGAAGAAAGCGGCAAGCCACATCCAGAAAACAGCACCAGGACCACCCATAGCCATTGCAGTGGCAACACCAGCAAGATTACCTGTACCCACCTGAGCAGCGATAGCTGTTGCCAGTGACTGGAAGGAGGTCATTCCATGGTTACCTGCTTTTTCACCGTTAAATGACAGGCCGCCGAATACGTGTTTAAAGGCGCGTCCAAATTGACGGATTTGCACAAAGCGAAGCTGAAAGGTAAAGAAGATACCTGCGCCAACCAGCACTGGAATAAGACACCAAGGACCCCATAGGATAGAGTTGATGTCGATAATTATTTGAGTTAAATAATCCATGTTGATATTTGAAAAAAGTTAAAAATAAAAAGACATCTAAGTGTCTTCACCGAGGCGTATTGTAGCAAAAAAAAGGCAAGAATACCCGTTTCTGGAGGCCAGATCACATTTCACAGCGTCATCTGCATTATTTTGGTGAGAATTTTGGTCAATATTCAGGATTCATCCTGGGTATTTTGATAAGCGTGATAAAAATGCTGTTTCAGAGCATGCTGAAGAAATTTTGTGAGAGTTGTTTAAACAATTGAACATCGGCCTTAAATAATCACCCAAAAATGATATAAAAAAAATAATCTGGGCGGTGATATGTATGTGTAAAGATATAACAAAGAACAGTTCTCTAAATATAGTTTTACTTTTAGCTTTCTATTTAATTAACAGCCTTGGAATAATCCTTTCACACAGTCTGAATCTTCCTTTATGGCTTGATTCCATCGGAACGATGTTCTGTGTCTATTTTTATGGCTTGTATGCTGGACTCCTATGTATTCCTGTAAATATTGCCACCTTGATTTTTATTGATTCCTTTAATTATGTATCTCCAGCTATTGCTCTGTTTTTAATATACGGAACCTATCATTTTAAGAGTAAGAACCGTCTTGATTTAAATTCCACATTGCTCTTTTCAGCCTTTGTTATCTTTTTCTCGTTTATTATTTCTCTTTGTATCAACATGATTGATAACCGTCAGCTGGCTGATAACCTCTGGGGAAGTTCCATTATTTCGTTCTGCCATGACAACAGCATTCACCATGTGGGATTACTTCTGGCATCCTTCTACCTTGAATTTCTGGATAAGCTTGTAAGTGTCTTTGTCTTTTATGGTGGAGTCTGTTTTTTACTGAACAGAACAGGCTGGCTAAAAAAATCTGAAGATATCAGAGCAGATAAAACTGAAGGCGCAGTAAATCTTCCTATTGTCATTTTTGCGTTGGCACTTGGTGCTGTTCTTAATTATCCAGGCACTTCATATGCAGAGGAGAACATAACCGATTCTCCAAAAGTTACTATTCCTCAGGCAGATCTCCTTTCTTTTGCTGTACAGCAGAATGTTATCAATCAGAAAAACGGTCTTATCTCAGGTAACGTCACTTCTCTGTGTTCAACCTCAGACGGCTATATCTGGATTGGTTCATATGCAGGATTGTTGAGGTACGATGGAAAATCCTTTAACAGCGATGAAAGTTTTAAAGGCATCCGTAACGTCAAAACCATGTATGCAGAGGGTGACAGACTGTGGGTAGGTACAACAGAGCAGGGTATCTTTAGTCTGGAAAATGGAAGAATAGTAAGTCATCTGACTGAAAAGGACGGACTCTTATCAGGTTATATCAGCGGCATAGCCTCTGATGGTAATAACAATATCTATATAACAACTCCGAGCGGTATAAATATTCTTAAGTCAGACAACGGAAAATACAACATCGGTTCTGTCTATAAGGATGGAAACTTTATCTCTGTAAGTTCTGGTTTAGGTTATGTTTTTGCTGTAGACCTTAAAGGCATTGTTCACTGTTTTAGAGATTTACAGGAAGCATTCATAATAGAGCCTTCAGAACATACCAGTTACACTTCCGCTTTATACAGTGATGACGGCTTTCTGTATCTGTCAGATACTTCAGATAAAATCAGCAGATTCACCCTTGATAATGATCATTTTGTAAAGGTTGCAGAGTTTTACAATCAAAAGATGCATGGTGTCAAATCCATGATATACAGTTCACTTGGTGAAAAGTATAAAACTGTCTTTATCAGTTCCGACTCTGGAATTTTCTTTATTAAAGATAATTCCATAAGCAAGATCGAAACAGAGAACTTCAGTGATTCTATAGAGCAGGGAATCAGAGATTTTCAGGGTAATCTCTGGTTTGCTTCAAGCCGTCTTGGTCTTGTTAAGTTTTATATTTCTCCGGTTGTCTCTGTTCCAGCTCTCAAAGAGCAGGTTGTAAACTGTATTTCAAAATGGCGTGGTAATTACCTGTTTGGAACAGATACAGGCATTAAGGCATATGCCTCCGATTTAAAAACTCCGCTGAGCTTTGAATTTACAAAGCTTTTAGACGGAGTACGTATCCGTGATGCCTATGTCGACAGTTCAGATTACCTCTGGATCTGTACTCATGGCAAAGGTGTTTTCAGAGTAAAGGATAAAATAGAACACTTCTCAGTGAAAAATGGATTATTCGGCAACAAGGCAAGATCTGTTCTTGAGATTGATGACTCAAGGGTAATGCTGTCTGGTTTATCCGGAGTTTCTTTTTTTGATAAAAACTCGGGGATTGTCAGAACAGGCAACATCTTTGGTAAGGATGTTACTGTTTTAAGTTCCGCCTTAGGTTCTGACGGAAAAATCTATGCAGGAACCAATGCCAACGGAATATATGTAATCAAGGATTATAAACTTCAGAATGTTATCAATAAGCAGAACGGTCTTATTTCAAACACAATTCTTAAGCTTTATCCTCTTAAGGACAAAAATGGAATCATTGCTGTTACTGGTGATGGACTCTGTTTTATCTCAGATTCTCTTGAGGTAAGAGAACTTAAGAATTTCCCTTACTTCAACAATTACGACATTATCGATATAGGAGATGACAAGGTTGCTGTTACCGGCAGCAACGGTGTTTACGTGGTAAATCTAAAGGATCTTCTGGACGATAACAAAGACTATGTTGCAGAACATCTGGACAGCAGCTATGGACTTACAGAACTGCTCTCATCAAATTCAAGAAACTATAAAGATGGTAACCTTCTGTTCCTAGCTTCAAATGCAGGTGTTTTCATGATGGATACCAAAAATTACCATCATAAGGACAATGTCTTTAAAATGCATGTCGGAAAGGTAACTGTTGATGGTAATGATCTGGATCCTGGTGCTCTGAGTTCTCCTGTAATATCAAGAGCATCCAAGAAAATCACCGTCACTCCAAGTATCCTGAATTTTTCACCAGAGAACCCTTATGTTGGCGTTTGTATTGAAGGTTTAGAGGAAGGATTTACCTATACAAGACTTAAAGATTTGTCGCAGGTTAACTACACCAATCTTGCTCCTGGCGATTATGTCTTCACAATGGCTCTGTTTATCTCTAAACA
>JAGDBH010000296.1 GCA_017959135.1 Succinivibrio sp.
GAGAAAAAGCCAAGTGCAAGACCACCGATACCTAAAACCATAGGAATGGCATTTTTCATGTAAAGCTCTTTTGAGATACTGTTTAAAGTGACAGAGCTGTTCTTTTCCTTTTTACTTAAAAACAATTTTAGAGCTCCCATATAAATTCACCTCCCTCGCTATTAAAGCGAAGATCCAGGTTAGAACGGTCCTTGGCAGTGAAGGATAAAAGCTTGAGCTCAGTTTCTGAGATGGCCAGATTGAACTTCATGAAATTTCCTTCCTTATGTAAAAAGAGATCCTTTTTAGGTGTACCCTCATAAATATCCAGCTGCTGAAGCTCGTTTAAGCCAAGCTTTGAGTAAAGCTCCCTAAGAGATGGACTTTTTATATCTGCATTGGGCAGATAGATTCTGGTCTTTACACAGTCAAGGATATCTTCAAGAAACTGAGCTCTTGCAAAATCATTAACCGACTGTGTTGCCAGAATCACCATGGTATTGTGCTTTCTCACCGTCTTAATCCATGAAAGAAGCTGTGAGCAGAAAAAGTTGTTTGAAAGCATCAGCCAGGCCTCATCAATGATTATTGCTGAGGATTTAACCTTCAGAATCTCACTGTTGATTTGAGAGAAAATGCAGTTTAGAACCGGATATAGATTCCTGTTTCCGCTCTCAAAAAAGTTTCCACACTCAAAGACTGTCAGAGGAGAATTAAGGTTGGGATTCTCATTGCCATCAAGAGGACTTAGCGGATTAACACTCCTTATATACTGTCTGAAAGCACCTTTAAGCTCGGTGTTATTCAGAAGGTTGTAAAAATCAGTTAAAGAGTGTCTGTAGGATGGATTCTCTGACAGTAATTCTACGGTCGAGAATATCAGCTGACGCTCTGAATCTGTTAGTGTTTTACCTGCATACGCATAGAGTTTTTCTATAAATAACGCACCTTCAGTAATCTTTGTCTTATCCCCAAGATCATAAAGTGGACAGAATTTTTCTGAGGATGCCTCATCAAGACTTATATGGCGGCCATTTAGAAATCTGTTTAAGGCATAAAAGGACTGACCTTTATCAAAGGCAAAAATCTTCATGCCTTCATATTTCAAAAGGCTTAAAAGTGTAGAACCTAAAAATACAGATTTACCGCTGCCAGGTGGACCGACCACCAGACAGTTGGCAAGATCTTTTACGTGCAGATTAAGATAAGCCTTCTCTGAATCAGATGAAACCACAGTCATAAGATGAGGTGCACACTCACCATAGCCTTTATTCGGAGACTGTCTCTCACCAAGATAATTTTTATGAATAGGCATCAGATCAGCTACAACCTCTCCTGATACCATGGCTCGTCTTAAATTCTCGATACTATGTCCTGGCAGTGAGCCTAAATAGGCATCAGTAGCGTTAACTGTCTCAACGCGTCCACTAAACCCAAGTCTTTCAAATACCTTTAGAGTCATCTGGACCTTCACTTCAAGTGACTCAATGGATTCATCAAAAATAATCAGATTAGATGACAGAGCTCCGAAATTATGCTCATTCTGGGACATGGACTTTCTCGCCTCATCAACATTCTCCACCATCTCCTCGGCATCCTTGTTTACCTCACTGCCAGCAGATGATGAGAACATGGAGAAAAAAGACTTTCTTCGCTGAATCCAAAGACGTCTTAACAATGCCAGCTTTAAAGATGACTCAATGGATGAGTAGGAGATAAAGCGGTTTGAGAAACGATACTCAAAAGGAAGTGAGCATAAGGCATTGAGCATTCCAAAATCAGAGGTCAAAGGAAAGCCATCAATACTTATAACACCGATATATCTGTTTCCAAGCTTTGGACTTTTTCCCGGGACAAAATCCTCACTTGAGAGTAACGTATCTAGAAGTGGTCGACATGAAGGATAGCTAAGTTCAGTATTTACCCCTTTTATGCAGCTGTAAAGAAAATTCACAATCTCAGAGCTCGACCTCTGACACTTGCTCTGACTTATTCTCAAAGTCTTAATTTCACATAGAGACGAAAAACCTTCAATAAAGCTTTCTGCCTCATGATTAAATGAGTCTATCTCAGAGAGAAGACCTTCTCTTAATCTCTTATCATCTTTTAATAATGAGATGATGTCATCTGCACCAACTGAACTGCTTAATCTTGTAAAACTGATGAAGAATTCGTTTTTAAAGGTCCTGTTACGCTCAAAATACTCTGAGCGTTTCTCATAAAGACGTTTTGCCGCATTAGAACCGTAAAAAAAAGAATCATCCTTATCTAAATCGGCTGAACGAATCACATCACAGTTGACCATATAGGTCTTATCCAGCTTTTTTATACTGCTGCTTAACATAGAGTGCAGCTTATTAGCTTCATGATCGCTAAGATATGAAGTACACATCGGTATGATTCTGTAAACCTTCATCAGGGCACCGTTTTTCAGGATTACTGTATCCTTTGGACCTAATACGGCGTAGTCCAGAAGATCAGTAAAGCTGTAGTGTCCTGAGAATTTCTTATATGGAAGAAAAAGACCAACTGTAATAAAAGCACAAAGCAGCAAAAGAATAATGCCGCAAAGCATAAAGGTGGATGGAAGCAGCATAGTTATCGGTTATATTTATTCTTATAATTTGAATACTCAGATGGCTGTGCCTGATAAAAAGCTCTGTATCTGATGTTTCTTATATAGACCTGTCTGAACATTGGATCAGCTCTGGTAAGTCTTGCAATTACACACCAGCCTATAAACAGCATTAAAACAGTCTCTATTGAGCCTAGTAATGAGATATTCAGAATAAAGCCCAGCATACACATCATCAGCCACAGCAGAAACAGAGTTCTTTCTGCACCGAAAAGTGTATGAGCTCTTAATAATGACGGATAGATCTGATGTTTTTTATTCATGAGAAATAACCTGTAAAGGTAAAAACTATCAGACTATAGCTCTCTGCTCGTCATCATTTAGAGTGCAGACATTCTGTTTTTATAAGTCTGAGCTAAAATACTATCTACACAACGGGATAGGTATTTTTCAACTTCATATA
>JAGDBH010000297.1 GCA_017959135.1 Succinivibrio sp.
GTTGTGTTCGACAGAATCCGTGAGAATGCTGTTAAACTACCTCGCAGTACCGAAATGCCAAGACTTTTCGATATTTCTTTAACTCAGACCTTATCAAGAACCATCATTACTTCCGGTACAACTTTGATCACCGTTATAAGTTTGATGATTTTTGGTGGTGAAATGATTTATGGCTTTTCTTTAGCACTATTTGTTGGTATTGTATTTGGTACAATATCATCAATTTATGTTGCTTCTACCTGGGCTCTGATTCTTGGAATCAAGCGTGAAAATCTGATTCCAGTTAAGGTAGAAAAGAAAGAAACTGATGGTTATGAGACCATGGACTAAATCATTAACTGGTGCTGATGTTTAAGTTTATTAAGCCCCGGGCTCTCATAGAAGCAGCGGGGCTTCTTTCAATATTAACTATTTCAGGATGTACATCATTATCATCTTCTGATACCAATTTATTAGAAGAACCAATGAGTGTGCCTTCCAAGTATATCTACTTCCCAAATCCATCTCAGGAACAGCTTGCCAAGGAACAGAATGCAATCACTACACTGATGGTATCTCTGGATTCTCAGGCTAAGACTACTCAGGAAAAATCCGAACTTTTCTATAATATCGGTGCAATCTATGATGACCTTGGATTAGAGACCATGGCCCGATTCATGTATATGAATTCTGTGGTTCAGAATCCAAACAATTATAGACCTTACGAGGTGTTAGGACCTTATTTTTACCGTGACGGAAAGGTTGGTGATGCTGTAGACTCACTTGATGCAGCTCTGACCCTGAACAAGGATAAGGACGATCCTTATATCTATCTTCACCGCGGTATAATCATGTACTATACAGGACATTATAAATTTGCCTTTGAAGATATGATGGAATTCTATAAGGCTGAACCAGATGATCCGTACAAGATGCTCTGCCTGTATTTTGCTGCAGAAAAGTATCTGGGAAAGGATTATGCTGATGAGCTTTTAAAGTCCTATTATGACGATTCTTATAGATTGAAGTCCAAAGCTCTCGATAACTGGGGCTTCAATTTCATCAGACTTTATCTGAACAAACTGACTGAGGACGAACTGTTTGCTGATATTGTAAAAGTAAAGAATGACGAGGATCTGTTCCAGGAGCATCTTTGCGAGGCCTATTACTATCTTGGTCAGCTCAAGCGGCTGCAGGGTAAGGACAAGCTTGCATACGATTACTTCAAGCTATGTCAGTCAGCCAAGAAATTCGGTTTCCTTGAACACAGACTTGCTATTTACGAATCTCAGCAGCTAGAGAAAAAGTACAAACTCAAAAGAGCTGTATCTGTTGATCAGCTTACTGACTAATTACTCTATATCAGGAATAAAGTATGTCTGAAAATGCAATAGATTTGACCCCTGAGGAAATTGATGCAATTAAATCACAGATGATTGCTTCAGATGATGCTTTGGTTATGAGTGAATTTTTCAAGGCTCTCTCCGATCCTACAAGACTGAATATGGTGCATGCTCTTTTGCTGCACAAATGGCTATGTGTCAGTGATATCGCATCACTGGTTGAGCTGAGTAAATCAGCAGTTTCACATCAGCTTGCATATATGAGAATTAACAAACTTGTCAGAGTAAAAAGAGAAGGTCGCAAGGTCTTTTATGCCTTAAACGACTCTCACGTTGAATCTGTGTTTGCTCTGGCTCTATCACACATCAAAGAATAATTTTTGTTATGTCAAAACCTGTTTATTTTGATTACGCAGCAGCTACTCCTACTGATAAGAGAGTAGTTGATGTAATGATTAACTGCATGTCTCTGGAAGGTGCTTTTGCCAACCCGCATGCAAAGGATCATGTTTATGGATGGCAGGCAGCCGAGGCTGTTGAGAATGCCAGAGAAGAGGTCGCAAATCTTATCGGCGCATCCCCTCTGGAAATTACCTTTACCTCAGGCGCTACCGAAAGCAATAATCTGGCTATCTTTGGTCTGGCTAAGGGATTAGCTAAAAAAGGCGACAAGAGACGTCACATTATCACCTCTAAGATTGAGCACAAGGCTATTTTAGAAGCCTGTCAGCTTTTAGAA
>JAGDBH010000298.1 GCA_017959135.1 Succinivibrio sp.
ATCATCGTATTCCCATATTTATTTATACATCACTTTGAACTTACTAGAGAAAACCTAGGTTTTCTCTAGTCTGATGATGTACGGGTTTACTTACCTTTAACAGTAATGCCCTTCTCCTTGAAGAACTTAACTGCACCCTTGTGGTAAGGAACTGCTTCGTATGATGCAGCGAACTTAACGTCTAACTCATTGCCTTTTGCATGAGCAGCCTTGATCTCGTCTAAGTGGTTGTAAACACCGGTTAGGAAGTTGTAAACATCGTTCTCGCTTACTTCATCCTGAGCGATTACAACAGCACCTACAGCTACAGTTGCTACGTCATCAGAGGTACCGTATACGTCCTTTTTGATGGTGTATGCGCTGTAGTATGGAGATTCCTTGATTAGTGCATCAACATGCTGCTTATCAAGACTTACAAGACGAACTTCCTTTGAAGTTGATAAAGAAGTAACTGCAGTGGTAGGAGCACCAGCAACAATGAATGCAGCATCAATCTTGCCGTCCTTTAGAGCATCAACACTGTCACCGAATGACTGATAGGTTGGCTTGATATCCTTCTCAACATCAAGACCATATGCCTTTAATACGTCTACAGCGTTGAAGAAAACACCAGAACCTGCAGCACCAACTGAAACATTCTTGCCTTTCAGATCAGCAACTGTCTTGATTGCAGGATCAAGAGTAACAATCTGAACCTGTTCCATATAAAGGTTAGCTACTGTTGAGATGTTATCAACCTTCTCCTTGAATAATCTGGTTCCGTTGTAAGCATAAGCGCCAACGTCTGTCTGAACGAAACCTAGCTGAGCATCACCATCTAGCATAGCTTCAATATTGGCTGCAGAACCACCTGAGGTAATCGCGGTTACAGAGGTGCTGGTATTCTCACTAACTTTACCTGCTAAAACACCACCAAAACCGTAGTATGTACCCTGGGCACCACCTGTTGAAAAAATCAGTTTTGAACCATCAGGCAAGCCATCAGCATTTACGCTTGTGCAGAATGCAGCTGCCAGCACTGCGGCAGAAAATAATCTTACAAATTTTTTCATGACAAAGTCCCCTTATTTCCTTATAACAGATCTTTTATATAGGTAGATCCGTCAAACCTTGATATCAGTATCAGAATTTATCTGATCAAATTTTTATCACAGTGTGATTTTTGTAGTCAACAAAAGCGATTTTTGTTTATTTTTTGTGCAGGTTTTACATTTTCTTGTGCAGAAAATGCTTTTTATTGGTGAGAAAACTGGTATTTCTTATAAAAATACCAGTTTTTTATTAGATAAGACTGAGAGGATTAGATGTTATTGAAGATATCCAGGTTTTCGCCCTCGGAATCCTTCCATGCTTTATCAGCCTTGGCATCATCTGAACGCTGATTCTCAATATCAGTGAAATAATCAGCTGCAGGAGGAACAATATACTTGCCTGTGAAGATTGAACAGTCAAATCTGGTCAGATTTGGATTCTCTTCTGTAATTGAAGCCTCAAGATCCTCAAGCTTCTGATAAATCAGAGCATCAGCATCAATTGCCTTACAGATTTCCTCGTTGGTACGGCCATAGGCAATCAGTTCCTTTGAGGTTGGCATGTCGATACCATAGATATTTGGATAACGAATCTCTGGGGAAGCAGATGCGAAGTAAACCTTGTTTGCACCAGCCTCTCTTGCCATCTGAACAATCTGAAGGGAAGTGGTTCCACGAACAATTGAATCATCAACTAGTAGACCATTCTGTCCAGCAAACTCTGAAGGAATTGGGTTAAGCTTGTTGCGAACTGACTTCTTACGCTCTTTCTGACCTGGCATAATAAATGTTCTGCCTACATAGCGGTTCTTCACATAGCCCTGTCTGTATGGAACTCCTAAGGTTCTTGCAATCTGAACAGCGATATCGATTGAAGTATCAGGAATAGGGATAACCACATCAATCTTCAGATCCTTATGTTCGTTCTTAATCTGTTCTGCAAGCTTGGTACCCATACGTACACGGGTAGCATATACAGATGCACCGTCAATCACAGAATCAGGACGGGCAAAGTATACATACTCAAAGATACATGAATTTAAAACCGGATCCTTTGCACAGATACGTGAATGAAGCTCACCGTCCTTAGTAATCAGAAGAGCCTCACCAGGTTTAACATCACGAATCATCTTAAAGCCGATAACATCCAGAGCAACGCTCTCTGATGCTACCATATACTGAGACTTGCCGTTCTCATCCTTCTTCTCGCCTAAAACTAAAGGACGAATGCCATAAGGATCACGGAAAGCAATCATACCGATGCCAAGCACAACACTGACAACAGAGAATCCGCCCTTAATCTCCTCATATACACCTGAAATTGCTTCAAAGATGTCGTCATGAGTAGGAATATCTTTATTGATTTTGGAAATTTTCCAAGCAAGGATGTTTAGGAGGACTTCAGAATCAGACTGGGTGTTTACGTGACGGTGTGCTTTTTTGCACTTTTCTTTTAATTCTTTGGAATTGATGAGGTTGCCGTTATGGGCGAGGGCGATGCCGTATGGCGAATTAACATAGAAAGGCTGAGCTTCAGCAGCTGATGATGAACCTGCGGTCGGATACCTTGTATGGCCTATTCCGATGTTTCCCGTCAGTCTCAGCATATGTCGCTGTTGAAAGACCTCTGTTACCATACCGTTCGATTTTCTCTGATGGAAATTATCATCCTCATCAACGGTAATTATGCCCGCCGCATCTTGGCCACGATGCTGCAAGACCTGTAAAGCGTTATATAGTTTTAAATTGACAGGAGAAGTACCTACGATACCAACTACGCCACACATTTAATTTATGCTCCGGTTTCAGTTGTTCCCATATAAATGAAGAACCAGTTAACGATTCGTTGTAATTCAGGTATAAACAAAGAATCTTTATACCATGGATAATCCTGGATAAAAGAAAGGATATGTAATTTGCCCAAGATTTGTACTAGCGCAAGAACAGCACTAACTATAAGAATACCTCGTGCAACACCAAAAGCCACACCAAGAAGTCTGTCAAAACCGGATAGACCGGCTTTCTTCACCAGAGAACTTACTACAGTTGAAACAAATCCAAGAATAATAAGGCTTCCGATGAAAAGGACAATACTTGCTATTGCTTTTCTTGTCAGAGGGTCATTTGAGAAAGTGAATAGAGATGCAACCTGTTCATAAAAGCGACTGGCAATGATGAAGGCTGCAACCCAGGAAAAGATTGAAGAGGCTTCTTTAACAAAGCCTCTGAAAACAGACATGATGGCTGATAAGCCAACCACGCCTAAAATTACCCAATCAAGAGCGGTCAAAACTGCCATTATTTAGTCTCAGCAGAAATAACTTCCAAGCCACCCAGATACTTACGTAATACCTTAGGAACAGTTACTGAACCGTCTGCGTTCTGGTAGTTCTCAAGAACAGCAACCAGGGTACGACCAACAGCCAGACCTGAACCGTTTAAGGTGTGCAGAAGCTCTACCTTGCCGTCCTTACGACGAACTCTAGCCTGCATACGACGAGCCTGGAAATCAACACAGTTAGAACATGAAGAAATCTCACGGTAGCAGTTCTGAGCTGGTAACCAAACTTCAATATCATAGGTTTTAGCAGAACCAAATCCCATATCACCGGTACATAGAGTAACTACGTGGTAAGGGATCTCCAGAGCCTGAAGTACAGCCTCAGCATCAGCAGTCAGCTGCTCTAATGCCTGCCATGAATCCTCAGGTTTAACAATCTGAACCATCTCAACCTTGTCGAACTGGTGCATACGAATCAGACCGCGGGTATCACGACCTGCTGAACCAGCCTCTGATCTGAA
>JAGDBH010000299.1 GCA_017959135.1 Succinivibrio sp.
CATTAAGGAAGAGGAACTTATTCCAAGTACTCCTGTTACAGTGGTTCTTTCAAAGATGGGCTGGGTTCGTGCAGCATCAGGTCATGATGTTGATGCTTCATCACTAAATTACCGTTCTGGAGACAAGTTCCTGTCAAAGGCTTCCGGTAAGACCAATGATCAGGCCTGCTTCATCTCCACACTGGGACGTGCCTACAGTGTTGATATCAAAGACCTCCCATCTGCAAGAGGTCAGGGTGAGCCTCTGTCTGCCAAGGTTAACTTCCAGCCTGGTGAAAAAGCCTGTCATGTGATTGTGCCTAAGAAGGACATGTATCTGGTTGTTGCAACTGACAAGGGTAGAGGATTCATAACTCTGTCTACAGATATGCAGACCAGAGCAAAGGCAGGTAAGGCTTTAATCAATCTTGATGAGGATGCTGTAATTCTGCCTCCAGTTGAAGTTATCAACAGGAAGACAGACCTGCTTGCTGTTGCAAGTAAGGCTGGACGTCTTCTTATTTACAAGCTTGATGAACTGCCAGAGCTCTCATCTGGAAAGGGTAACAAGCTGATGGGACTGAATACCACTAAGGTAACTATTGGTGCTGACGGTCTTGCTACCATGGCAATTATTCCTGAAGGCGCATCCTTAACTGTTCATTCTGGTAAGAAGATTATCAAGCTTAACAATAAGGAAATCCTGGAGAGACTTGGAAGCAGAACCAAGGTTGGAGATATGCTTCCTCGAGGATATCAGAAGATTAGTTCCTTAGAAGTTGAACTTCCTAAGTCTGATGCAGATGAGAATGCTGAGGAAGAGATTCCGGAGTTTACTCTGGAATAGACTTAAAGCTTAAAAGATAAGGTCTCCAGCCAGGATAAAACTGACTGGAGATTTTTTTTATAGAATTGCCCAGTAAAGGCCGAAGATTGAATAGGCCAGTCTGTTTAATGCAAAGATTGCGATCATTACAATCATCAGAGAGATATCAATCATTCCGATTGGAGGAATAATCTTCTGTACAGGTGCAACAATAGGGTAGGTCAGCTGACCGAACATGAAGCTGTATCCTCTGGTTGCAGGTAGCCATGAGCACAGAGCCTGAGCTAATAGCAGGAACAGAATCAGATATCCAAAGCTCTTTATAGTCATCAGTACAGAGAACATGATGATGGCTGTGATATTCAGTGAACTTGCAAATTTGGCAACAAATCCGAACCAGAACATCAGTGCCAGGACAAAGGCAACTATGAATCCTGCGTAGTAAAAGCCTTTAATGCTCTTGTTTCTGAAAGGCAGCAGTTTCATAACCGGCTCTGTCAGTTTTACTACAGTCTGGGTTGCAGGGTGATAGTAATCAATACCAGAGCTCTGCATTAGTGAACGCAGCTCAAACAGAATAATTACTGCCTCTGCAAGCATGATGTAAAAATTTATCTGCATTGTCTTTTCCGTTAATTAAAACATTTTTTCAAATTCATATGTTCTATCAAGACTTGCCTGAACAGTATTCTTCATAATCTGTTCAAAGTTACCCTCGGTCATCTTGCAAAGACCGGCATAGGTGGTACCACCTTTTGAGGTAACAGCTTCACGAAGTGAGGCCAGAGTACAATCCTGATTTTTAAGAGACATATTAGCTGATCCGAGAACAGTTTGCTCGACAATTTTTCTTGCATTGTCAGCTGAAAGTCCATGAGCTACCGCTTCAGCGATCAGTGCTTCCATGAATCTGTATACAAATGCTGGTCCGCAGCCTGCTACAGCGCCGATAACATTAAGGTTGTCCTCATCTCCGACGATGCAGGTTCCCATCTTGGATAACATCTTCTCGCTGAGTTTCTTTTCATTGTCACTAACTTCAGTGTCGTAAACTACAGCAATTACACCTAAACCAAGTTTTGCAGGGGTATTAGGCATGATGCGGATGATTTTTCTGGTATTCAGTTTCTTTTCAATTGAGCTTAGCTTGAAGCCAGCTGCCATTGATACGAACAGCTTGTGGTTCAGAGCAACTCCAGAGGCTGCAATCTCATCCAGTACTGAGGTCAGAATCTGAGGCTTAACACCTAAAAATACGATATCAGCATTCTTTAATGCCTCGATATTGTCTGAGGTAATTACAGAACCTTTCTGTCTGAACTTTTCAAGCTTCTCAACATGAGGTCCTGAAACTGTTATATTCTGTGGATTGAAGCCTGATGCAATAATGCTTTCATAAATACAGGTGGACATATTGCCACCGCCGATGAAAGCAATTTTCTGATTGTCTGTAGTCATTGTCTTGTATTCTCTTGCGCCGAAGATAGCAGTACCGATACGAACCTCTGTGGTCTGATTCTTTACTGCAATATCCAGATCGTGTGTCATGCCGATTGAAAGTATATTAAAGTCATTAAGTTTCTTTGAATATTCATCAAATAAAGACTTTAATTTAGAAAATTCCTTGTCGATTACATCAAAATCAGGAGTATCCATGCCTACTCCCATAAAACCGCGAAGCTTAAGTTTTGGACACTTCTGAACGGTTTCAATCAGAGAGTCAATTTCGCTGATATCACAGCCGGATTTCTGATCCTCATCTGAGATGTTAACCTGAATCAGAACCTCAAGAGGTGGAAGATTATCCGGTCTCTGGTCGTTTAGACGGGTAGCGACAATTGCTCTGTCCAGACTTTCTACCATATCAAAATGTTCTGCGATAAGACGGGTTTTGTTTTTCTGAATAGGACCGATGAAATGCCAGATGATATCTGTATACCCCTGTTCCTTCAGATGGGTAATCTTTTCGCTGGCCTCAACTGCATAAGATTCTCCGAAGTGTCTTTCTCCGCAGTTGTAGGCTTTAATGATTTTTTCCTCAGGTTTTGTCTTTGATACACAAAGAAGGCAGACATCATTTTCGTTTCTGCCGTATTTATTGCAAGAAGAGATAATATCCTGGTGAACTTTTGATAAATTCTCTCTAATCTCGTCCATATATAAGCCTTTTTTAAATCAAAAATATAGAGTATTATATGCCTCCACAAGAATTATTCATACCAATATGGTGGAACCAGATGTTTGTAATTAACAAAGACGTTTGTTCAGAATGCGGCGAATGCCAGGATATATGCCCTTGCGGAGCTATTGAACAGCAGGATGACGGCTCTTTTCAGATTGAAGCCTCTGTGTGCGCTGATTGTGCAGCCTGCCAGTCAGTTTGTCCTTTTGAGGCTATTGAAGAAGTCGAAAACGACGAATAAACAAAAAAGCCATACAATAGTATGGCTTTTGCACTAATCTGTCCCTAACAATTTTCCATTTCCTTTGAGACTGACAGCTAGAACAGATATTTAATCTCTGCACTGGCCCAGGCACTTCTTAAATCTGCACCTAACAGACCTTTGATACCTAAATCAAAGACAAGTCCCTTATTATTGACCGGTTTAATTGTTACTCCAAGTTCACCGAAGCCTCTTAGTCCGTCTATCTTAGAAGGTTTGGCCCTGAAACCATCTACCTTTAGTTCAGATTTACC
>JAGDBH010000300.1 GCA_017959135.1 Succinivibrio sp.
AAAATCTCATCACGAGCATCGTTAGAACCGTCAACACCGATAATCTTCAGGGTCTTGCCTGCAGCCTTGATAGCAGCAGCTGCACCAACAGCCATGTTGTCGTTACCAGAAATAACACCCTTTAGATTTGGATATGACTGAAGAATGGTCTCCATCTTTGAATAAGCCAGGTTCTGATCCCAGTTTGCAGTCTGAACAGCAACCATCTTCATGTCAGGATACTGGTCGATAACCTCGTGGAATGCAGTTGAACGGGTCTTTGCGTTGGTATCTGAGTCAATACCGAATAACTCAGCATACTCGCCTTCTTCTTCCATTGCCTCTACGAATACTTCAGCAGCACCCTTAGCACCCTGGTAGTTGTTTGCAACGATCTGAGTGATAGCAATGCCCTGCTCGTTGATTTCACGGTCAATCAGGAAGGTTGGAATATTGTTGTCATAAGCACGCTTTACAGCTGCTACAGTAGCATCAGCACCAGCGTTGTCACAAACGATAGCTGCAGCCTTGTCAGAAATTGCAGTCTCAAATAGCTCTGACTGTTTTACAGGGCTGTCATCGTGTGAAACCATCTTTACGGTGTAACCTAATTCTTTTGCAGTCTTAGCAGCAACTTCTGCTTCTGTCTTGAAGAATGGGTTTGAGTGAGATGGGGTGATGATATACATGATATTTGATCCGCCACCAGTTAAGCGCTTAGCTTCTGCAGCCTGAACTGATGCTGCCATTGATGATGCAGCTAACACCATTGCAACTGATGCACAGAATTTTGTTATTTTCATTTAATGACTCCTACTATGTATGTTCTTTGATTAGCTGTTGCATTTGTTAGGGATAGCAACAGAAGTTTCTTATTACCCCTAAATTATATTTAAACGCTTAAACTTCACTTATCACGAAAATATCTTTTTTGTCATAATTCTATTTTCATTCGCTCCAAAATTGAGCAGGGGATCAAAAAATGCTTAATTTCAATCCAAAATTGTGACATTTCTTCATTATTTTTAAAAATAATGATTAAATTCAATCAGAAAAGATTAAAGAGGGATTTCACAAAGGACTTTTTTCTTTGAGTCACACCAGCTGTGAAAGCTGATTTCAAGCGAGCTGACACGCATTTTTCCGAAGGAGATGGGAGTATTTACAAAAGAAAGGATTTTTTCTGGATCAGAATATTTATTGCATAGACGAGCAATTGTTACGTGAGAGGAAAATGTTTCATATCTTTCATCCAGTGTAAGACAGCGGGCTCTTAATTCCTTACGCAGGTTTTCTCTTAGTATCTGCAGCTGCGGCTCATAAAAACCACGGACCATAACAGCATTGTCACTCGCAGTAAGACCGTCAAATTCAATTTCAAAAGGTTTTATGCTCTTTGCTACTTCTCTTACAGCTTCAATATACTGAGATATATTCTCCGGAATCTGTCTTCCTGCCTCCCCCTTCAGGACATCAAGAGCAGTTATATGAAAGTCTTTCTGAGGATAAAAGTACATGTCAGACTCAATTTCTTTTAGCCTGTCTATACATGCTGCAATTCTCTGTCCCACATCTGGAGCAATTCTTATAAGTACAACGAGAGCTCTGACGTTATTATCAACAAAATCAGTGTAATCTAATCTGCCGTTACCGCCAGCAAGCAGAGTCTTATAGTTTTTCTGCAGTATCAATGCATAATGTTCACTAAGAAAGCTTCTGTCGTATTTAAAACTGGTCATACCCTGCACCTGCTACAGTAATGAATCCCTGATAGCCTTGGAGTTCTTATAGGCGGCAGGTGTCATTCCTGTTTCCTTTAAGAAAACACGTCCAAAATGACTTTGAGAGTTAAAGGACAGAATCATGGCTATTTCACTGATATTTCTGTCTGTTGTGCGTAACAGCATCTTGGCGATTTCAATTTTTCGTTTTCTGATATAGTCACCGATACTCATGTTCTTTTCCTGCCTGAAAAGCTTGGACAGATAGCTTGAACTTATCTTGAGCTTACTGCACATTTCCTGAAGATCAAACTTATCGTTAACATGATGATCGATATACTGACAGGCTCTGTCTACATATAGGGATGTACTTCTGGTCTTCTGGTCAGAAAGAAACTTTGCAACCTTCTGTGTGCATCTTAAGGCACATGCATGAGCAAGGGCTGCAGCATCAGACTCATATTTGCAGTCCTCAACCTCCATGATAAAACCATCTGAGATGGTATACATCTCCTCCACCGAAAGTCCAACATCAATTGCAGCTCTGGTGGCTATGGTTATATCCACAATGGCAAGATTCTTTGCTGATCTGAGAGAATTTCTTGAAAGAGTTCCGCGCATACTTGAATAAATAGAATTCAGAGCACGTTTCAGACCATCAACGTCACCTGTACAGATTGCGTTTTTAATTGATTCTTCGAAAAAACCCGGGTTATGGGTTCTGCCATTCAGTCTCTGACTCTGTTCAGAGAAGATTCGAGCAAACTGCTTGTTGGTATTCTCAATGATGTCATCGCTTAAAACAGTTTCCTTAAGAAAATCACTAAGATAGATATATTCACCGGTAATAGAACTGTGGATAAGCAGAAGAATGGAGGCAAGTTTCTGAACTGTACAGATGAAGGGAACAACATTTTCAGCATTATGCTTTAGGGCATAAAGCTTACAGAAATTCTGGTCAATCTCAGTAATGGAGATAGGACCGATAATCAGAATCAGATCATCAGCACAGGCTACACCGCCATAAACGACAGGTTTTTCTTCAGCAATAATGGTGAGTCTTGACTGCTTTACCTTCTGAACAACCCTGACACGAAAATCATAGTCCGTCTTAAATACATTCCAAGAGTCATTTTCTCCGTTATCGAACTTTTCATAGTAATGACAGTCGCTTTTGAAGATATGAGTTGGAACAGGAAGAAGTTGTTTTAGAAGACTCAGTCCATAAGAAAGAGGCAGAATATTTGCCTCTTTCTTATTGTTATCAGAAACCATAGTTCAGACTAGAAAGAAACGTTAGATTCCAGAATGATATTGCTGTATGGCTTGCACTCACCTGTTCTTACTACGGCAACACTCTTCTTGGTGCCAGCCTTGAACTCCTCGTGAGGAACCATAACCACCTCGACACCATTCTTCTGTGCCCATGAGGTGATTTTCTCGTAGAATTCAGGATTCTGAGTCTTAGACTCAGAGGCAATGGTAACCTTCTGGAACTTGGCTTCTGCATCAATTACATTGAATACATCAAAAAAGCCAGGTACACCGTAGGTTACAGCAAGATCAATTCTCTGAACTCCTGGAGGAACAGGTAAACCGCAGTCACCAACAGTCAGAGTGTCATAATGACCAAGCTTTGAAATAACGTATGATAATTCAGAATTTAAACAACCAATCTTTTTCACTTTATATCCTTATAGTCTGTCTGTCAGAACTTCCTGATTTGATTTCTTAATAAACTCCATTACATCCTTTGCTCTTGGAATAGAAGGAGTTGCACCCTTAACCTGAACGGCCAGAGCAGATGCTGCTGTAGCAGCCTTGATTGCCAGTGCACGATTCATATCTGTTGCAATATTGCAGATGAGGTAGCCTAAGAAGGTATCACCAGCGGCAGTAGTATCCACAGCGGTTACCTTGAAAGCTCTGCAGGAAATAGGATCTGCTCCGACTTCCTTTAGAATTGATCCTCTTGATCCTAAAGTCAGAACAAATGAGGTCTTAGGGAACTTGGCACAAAGCTTATCCAGAAGTTCATAAGGGTCGCAGTCCTCCGAAACTCCTGCCATAGCAGCACCTTCAATCTCGTTTACAATCAGATAGGCACACTTCTCTAAAGGCAGCTTTAACAGTTCGTCTGTAAAAGGAGAAACATTGAAGCAGACCTTCAGGCCCTTTGCAGAGGCCTTTTCTATCATATATCTGATATTGCTGGTTTCGTTCTGAAGAACCATGAAGTCTCCGGCATCAAATTTAGCCAGAGTTGCATCAATATCAGCTTCTGTGATTGTCTGGTTAGCTCCGCCGTAAAGAAGAATGCAGTTCTGTCCATTTGAATCAACCTGAATAATGGTATGTCCGGAAGGGCAGTCTCTTTGAGCGACGTTAGAGAAATCGATTTTATCTTCGGATAGAACCTGTGTCAGGATCTTAGAATCGTCTTTACCTACAGCACCGGCATGATAAACATCGCCACCAGCACGAGATAAAGCAACTGACTGATTTAATCCCTTTCCACCGGCAAAGATGTTTCTATTGGTTGATGATAGGGTTTCACCTGCTTTAACAAAGTGAGGCACATCATAAACATAATCGATATTTAATGAGCGGTAATTTAAAATTTTCGGCATTTCCGTCACCTTAATTATTTTTCTAGAGGTTTATCCGTTGCTTATTATTCTAATGGCTGATGCTCATTCGATCCGTTATCATAATCTCATCTCTGAACAAATGAAATGAATCTGGTCGTCTGTTGTGAGCCACAACACATGAAAAGTCAGCTATTTTCTGCAAAAATCCGATTATCCTTCTCAATAATCGAAAATTAAATTGAATATCAAGTATAATACGCAAACGTAAATAATTATAAAAATAACATAATCACAGTAAAGCTATATGTTTCGTGCTTAGCGCATTAGTTACTGTTTATTTTTTTACGTTATCCGGTTTTAACAGGACAGTATTTTTCAGATTACTGTCATTACCACTCATAAAAAATGAGGTTTAGAATGAGCTTTAAAAACCTTTTGGAAAACTTCGGTGAAACACCAATTGATCGTGTTGAGGCTGCAATCAGCGCTTTAAAGCGTGGCCGCGGTATTTTGGTTGTAGATAACGAGGACAGAGAAAACGAAGGCGATCTTATCTACGCAGCAGAAACCGTAACCGATGCTCAGATGGCATTCATGATTCGTGAATGTTCAGGTATCGTTTGTGTCTGCATTGAAGAAGAGCAGGCAAAGAGAATGAATCTGCCAATGATGGTACAGAACAATACCTCTGTATACGGTACTGCTTTCACCATTTCAGTTGATGCTGCTCATGGTGTAACTACAGGTGTTAGTGCTCCTGATCGTGTAAAGGCAATCAAGGCAGTTATCAATCCAGAAGGAAAGCCAGAGGATCTTGCAAGCCCAGGTCACATGTTCCCTCTAGTTGCAAAGAAGGGCGGTGTACTTGAGCGTGACGGTCACACAGAGGCTTCAGTAGATTTAGCAAGACTTGCAGGTTTAGCTCCAGCAGGTATTCTATGCGAGCTATGTGCTCCTGACGGACTGATGGCAAATCTGCCTCGTGTAACCCAGTTTGCTCTAGAGCATGATCTGACCTGTCTATCAATTGAAGATCTGATTGCATATCGCAAAGCAAAGAACGTTTAATAAAAAGAGGCGTCGACATTCAGTCTGACGCCCTTTTTGTATGTGGGAGTGGCAGATATGAGAGCTACAGATAATCTCAAACTTGGTTGCACCTGCTTTGGAAATCCAGACGCACAGCCTGTTGCTGTCACCCCCGGATGGGCTACAGATTCTAATTTTCTCTTACCTTTCAAAGAATTATTCAAAGATTACTATCTTATTCTTATAGATATGCCAGGCTATGGCAAATCAAAAGATCTATCTAAATTCGCAACCGATCTCAGACACGGAGCAAATCTTCTTTTAAACACAGTTCCAGACAATACCGTCATGATTTCATGGTCACTTAGTACCCTTGCTGCAGCCAGGGCATGTGCCACTGATGATGAAGGAAAGATAAAGAAGCTGATAACCGTATGCGGAACACCAAGATTCCCTGCTGATCCTTACTGGCCGGGATTTGATTATAAGTATGTTCTCAAGTGTCTGAATCTGTTTGATGAAGGAAAGAATGTCAGAAATATCAAACTGTTCTTTAAGCTTCAGACTCAGAGTCATATTCTGAGCAAGGAACAGAGTAAGTTCCTTATGGACTGCTACGAGCAGATGGGAGATATTGACACAGAGGTACTCAAGACCGGTCTTATGAACATGGCTCATACAGATTACAGAGAAGCGATGCTGACCCTCAAGATACCTTGCCTCCATATCTTTGGAGGAAAAGACAGACTGGTCAAACCTGAGCTTTCCAAAAAACTTAATATTCCTCCTTATCACAGATGCTGTGTACTTGAGAATTCTGCCCATACACCGTTTCTCACAGAACCGGATTTATTAGGCAGAACAATCCGTAATTTCATAGAAAAAAACTAATTAACTGAATACCTTAATTTTTTTCTTCTAAATTTCAGGTTAAAAATTTCCGATAACATATGTAAGCGGGAAATTTAATTAATTTTTGGAAGAAAAATGGACGTAGCAACCAGTACCATCTCAAATCTTGGAATAGCAAATATTCCACATGCGGCTCAGGAAGCCCGCAGGGATAGTATTGCCCGTGAAGCCATTCCTCAGATTAATCACATCGCGAAAAGTTTAAATACCCAGGCGAATGCCCAGGGCAATGCTCAGCTTGCTCCTGCCAATGCAAACCTGTATGTTCAGGCTGATACCATTATCAAAACCGGTCAGGAAAAGAAAGGTATCAGTAAAAAGCAGAGCAAAGGTAAAGTTCAGAAGGAAGCTCAGAGCGGTAATACTGCTGCAGCTGAGAAAACAGCTTCATCAACCTCAACTTTATCAGGAAATACACTAAATCAGAATGTTTCCGAAGCTTCAGGAATTAAAGCAGCTTTAGGCGGTTCATTCGGAAGTACCGGAGCATCATATTCTAAGGAAGCCGATACCAGAAGAGAAAAAGGTGAAGGTTTCTCATCCAAGGTGATTGCTGATACCTATAACAGTATCATTCCTGACAATTCAAAAGGTCAGCAGCTGGATGTTGAAGGATAATAAAAGAAGATTTCAGAAGAATTGTGGTTCGAAATAGTCGAACCACTTTTTTTTGAGATTAATGAACCAGAGTCTTAAGATATTCCTGCTCGATTTTCTTCTGGTCTTCTTCAGAGATTTCTTCAATCTGAACATCTTCATCGTCATCTGAAGCCAGAGAATTCTCAACAATCGGCATATCCTCAAACCAGTCAGGTTTGGTGTAGGAAATCTTATTTACAAACCAGGTCTTCTTACCAAGTGGAGTCTGAACTACAGCCTCATCGTCAACACTTTTGCCAAGCAGAGCCTTAGCCATAGGAGCATCAACAGAGATACAGTTGGAGCGACCAAAGATTTCATCTGAGCCTACAATATGTATCTGCATAAGGGTATCCCCTTCTTCAGATTCAATCTCCACATAGGCACCAAAGAAAACTCTGCCTTCCTGCTGCTTGTTGTACTCAATAACCTGCAGATCATTAAGACAGTGACGCAGATAGCGGATTCTTCTGTCAATCTGACCTAAAAGTCTCTTGTTGTAGTGATAGTCAGCATTTTCAGAACGATCACCTAAGCTTGCAGCCCAGCTAACCTTCTGAGTAATTTCAGGACGCTTTACTTCCCAAAGATAATCTAGTTCCTTGTGAAGCTGTTCAAAACCTTCTCTAGTAATAAATGGCTTGCCCATATTGAACCTCAAAAAAAAGACCCGGCGCATTTACCGGGTCGTCTTTCAGTTTAAAACCAAAAGTTAAATTATAGCTGTGGACCAGCCTTTACTAACTCTGGGTTTAACTTAGCAAACTTGCCGAAGTTCTTGATGAAACGCTCAGCTAAGTCCTTAGCCTTAACATCCCAGTCAGCAGCATTTGCATAGGTGTCACGTGGATCTAGGATCTTAGGATCAACACCTGGTAAAGCTGTTGGAACCTTGAATGAGAACATTGGGATGGTCTTGGTCTCAGCCTTATCGATTGAACCGTCTAGGATTGCATCGATAATACCACGGGTATCCTTAATTGAGATACGCTTGCCGGTACCGTTCCAGCCAGTATTTACTAAGTAAGCCTTAGCGCCTGACTTCTTCATACGGTCAACAAGAACTTCTGCGTACTTGGTTGGAGGTAATGATAAGAATGCAGCACCGAAGCATGATGAGAAGGTTGGGGTTGGCTCAGTAATACCACGCTCGGTACCTGCTAACTTAGCAGTGAAGCCTGATAGGAAGTAGTACTGGGTCTGGCCTTCGTCTAGGATTGATACTGGAGGTAATACACCGAATGCGTCAGCTGATAAGAAGATTACGCGCTTAGCAGCAGGGCCCTTTGAAATTGGCTTAACGATGTTGGTGATGTGGTTGATTGGGTAAGAAACACGAGTGTTCTCGGTTACTGACTTGTCAGCGAAGTCGATCTTACCGTTAGCATCAACAGTTACGTTCTCTAATAGAGCGTTACGCTTGATTGCGTTCCAGATGTCTGGCTCGTTTTCCTTAGATAGGTTGATAACCTTAGCATAGCAACCACCTTCGAAGTTGAATACGCCATCATCATCCCAACCGTGCTCGTCGTCACCGATTAGTAGACGCTTTGGATCGGTTGATAGAGTGGTCTTACCAGTGCCTGATAGACCGAAGAAAATAGCGGTATTTTCGTGGTTCATGTCAGTGTTTGCTGAGCAGTGCATTGCAGCAATACCCTTTAGAGGTAGGTAGTAGTTCATCATTGAGAACATACCCTTCTTCATCTCACCACCGTACCAGGTGTTAAGAATTAACTGCATACGCTCTGTTAGGTTGAATACAACAGCAGTCTCTGAATTTAGACCAAGCTCCTTGTAGTTCTCAACCTTAGCCTTTGAAGCGTTTAGAACAACGAAGTCTGGCTTGAAGTTCTTTAACTCTTCT